>MHLS01000052.1:2705-16216 GCA_001819095.1 Candidatus Lloydbacteria bacterium RIFCSPLOWO2_02_FULL_54_12 | reverse complement strand
TCCCGTTCGCCTTGCTCGGTCGTTAACGACGACGTGTGTGCGCTGGACTCTTGAAGTACCGATAGTTTTGCCGCGATACCTTCAAGCATTTCCGCGCCGACGATCGGCGATTTACATGCGCCACGAAGTCCGCCGGTAAGTGCGTGAAGGGAGAGTGCAAGGTTGGCGCTGTCGACTGTCGAGACATACCGCGGGGAAAGCGGCGCCAAGCCTTTGAGCTCGTACCAGTTGAAAAAGTGCCCGCGATATCGGTCCATTCTTGCCACACTTGCGAACGCGCGCGCGATGCGCTCAAGGTGGTCCGAGAGCGACGAAAGTCCGAGCGTTCGCGCACCGGAGAGTGCCAACAGGTACATACCGAGGTTCGTCGGCGAGATGCCGAGGCCGTGGGAGTGGCGCTTGTTCGGCGGCTCTTCCTGAAGGTGATCCGGCATGAGCCACTGCTCCTCTTTGGTCGCGAGATCGAGGAAGAACCAATATGTTCGGACGGCGACCTTGTAGAGGTAAAGCCGTTCGCCTGCCGAGAATATGAAACTGCTTTTGTGGGGTAGACTGACGAGAGTCGCAAGAAAGGGGGCGGCGATCCAGAAAGCGATCCATGCCGCGGCAAGGGGGTTGCCGGCCGTTCCGCCGTGAAAGAGGGCGGAGAGGAGAAGGAGCGAAAGAGTGACGCTTCCCCACATGAACCGCACAAGGCCCACTGTCGAATCTTTTTTCTCCGTTGCCGCCTCGTAGGACGTTTGCCATTCCAGCAGGCGTTTCTTTGAAACGATGAGGCGCCACATACTGCGCAGGATGGCGTCCGTCGCGACGATGGCGCCATGGAGTGCGAAGGCGCCGAGGAGAAGCGTCTTGGCAAGCGCGACGCCGACGCCGACGACTACGGATTCGAACCTTGCGAAAGCACTCACCGTACTCCTCCAGTCAACGGTGCGTTCGGTGATACCGAGAACGGCGGAGACCAGTTGCCCCGAACCGAGCGCAAGAAGTGCCGCGAGACTCCATGGTGCCATGTGGGCGGGAGAGAATGCGGAAAAGACGACCGCAGAGACCGCCGCAAGCGGCAGGAGACTGCGGCGAAGGTTGTCAAAGATGCGGTAACGGGCGATCGGCGAGAAAACCTCGCCTCGGGAGGGGAAGAGCCATGCGATGATCTGCCAGTCGCCGCGGGTCCAGCGATGAAGGCGTCCGATATGTTCGCGGTAGTTCAACGGGAACCCCTCGAAGACGTTCGCGCCGCTTGCGATACCGGTCCGTGCGTAGCAACTTTCAAGCAGGTCGTGCGAAAGTACGGTGTTCTCGGGAATGCGGTCGGACATCGTCTCCTCTACGGCGTCGATGTCGTAGATGCCTTTCCCGTGGAATATCGCTTCGCCGAAAAGGTCCTGATGAAGATCGGAGACGAGAGAAGAGTAGGCATCGATGCCGGGGAAGTTGCCGAACAAACGTGCGAAGACGGAAGCGTTTCCGGTCTGGAAACGAAGCGCCGTCCGAGGTTCTACGATGGCGTAGCCTTCGGTCACCACCTTGCGACTCTCGTCGATCACGGGACGGTTGAGCGGATGGTCTATCGTTCCGATAAGCGAACGTGCGGAGTCACGAACAAGCTCCGTGTCCTCGTCGAGCGTGATGATGTAGCGCACATGCCCGTAACCTCGTGCGGTCTCCCTAGCGTTTCCGACATATGACGTCGTTTTTCCGCGTAAGAGTTCGTTGAACTCGCGCAACTTTCCGCGCTTACGCTCCCATCCCATGAAGAGTTTTTCTGCGGCATTCCACTTGCGCTCGCGATAGAACAATGCGAAGCGCGGTTGGGCGGAGGGGTAGTGTTCGTTCAACTTGGCGATGCCCTCCGCAAGCGTACTGACAAGGCTTGCGTCGTCACGCATCGTTTCCTGCGGCGCGTCGCGGAAATCCATGAGCAGTGCAAAAAAGATGTCGGGGTCGCTGTCGGCGACGAAGTTCGACTCCATGCGCTTAAGCACCCGCTCCGCGGAGGTCTCGTCGCGGAACATCGACGGTATGACCACGATCGTTCTGCGTGCGACACCGACACCGTCGGCGAGGTCAATAGCGGGAAGCGGATTCGGTTTAAGTATGCGGGTGAACAAAAAATGTCCGATCGCCGTCACGATCTCCGATGTAAGCACGAGCGCGACGATGAAGAGGAGAAGGACGAACGGGAGGGGAAGATGCATCGTCCCGCTTCCCGCAAGGAGGAACATGGTCGCGAGGGCCGTTCCCGCACCCATGAAGCCGAGATAGACGTCCGTGCTGTTTTCCGTGATGAACGTGCGGATCTGTTCGGCCGCGGTCGGGGAATAGCCGAGCGCCTGTTCGAGTTCTCGGACGCCCTTTTCCACAAGATAGTATCCGACATGTTCCGTGCGTTTCTTATCTACGCGTCGTGACTCGGAGGCCTCACGAGCGAGTCGCACTGCTTCCCGCGCCACTTCGATATCATGCGAACCGGTCCCGTCCGCAATACGTGCGATTGTCTGCTGATATCGGGAACGCGTTTCGGCGGTGAGTGAAGCGAATACGCCCGAGGGGTCTTTGTCGAGCACCGCATTCACCACATTGAGTTCAAGGGAAATATTGTCCCAGCGCACTTGTGCGAGGTAACGCAGACTCGTTATAGCGCTTGCGATCGTCGTTGTCTGAAGACGCTCTGCGCGGACGTTCGCCGCCGTTAACTGTGCGATGCTTGCCCCTTGTTTTGAAAGCGCTAGTTTGAGCCACTTGCCGACCATGCGCATGTCGCCCTCTTTGCCGGCCTGCGACAAGCGGTGGAATAAGCGGAGTCCGAACGCCTGCGGGATGATGGCGTATTCGCGGGAAAGCAGGACCGTGAGCCTTTTCAAGTTCTGGGACGCATGCTTTCCTCGGGCTCCGACGGTGATACGCGCATGCCAGCGGTCGGCCTCCGACATTTCACGAAGTGCGGAAAGATTCGCTTCGAGGAGGTGTAATATCTCCTCGACGAGCGTGAACCGCAGCATGTCGGGAAAGATGTCGAGTTCGCGCAGAGAAAGCGGCGCGCCTCGCTGATACGCACGGAGGAATTCGACGATCGTGTTGCGGTTGATGCGGGCGTCCGTTTCTTTCACCAACGCGCGGGCGATGAGATATGCGCGCGGCTGGGTTTCCCCCTCGGTGTCTTTGGATTGGGGGATGCGGAGCGACACCTTCCGTTTCCAGCTCGCGGAGAGTTCTGCGAGCGCCCCCTCGACGATATAAAAGTTGTCGAGGAGTACCTCGACCCCCTGCGTGGATTGCGTGCGTTCATTGAGATCACTTGCAAGGTTACGGTACGCAAAACGAGTCCGCGCGATCGCAACTTTCGCTTTTTGTGCGAAGAGATATGCCCGATGCCGATCAAAGGAGATGTGGGCTCCCGCTCCGAGATTCTTTGCAAGGCGCTCGAGGCCGCGCGGCGATGAGCGACCCGACCGCATTTCAACCATATCACTCAACTATAGCAACCGCGCGCGGTGAAAACAACGACTCGATTTCCGGACGAGATACAGCGGTGATCGTATTGAGGTGGTCAGTGTCACGAGTTGCTAAAGACTTTAGCGGGTGAACCTTATTTGCTTCGGTCAGACGAGGTGGTCGGTGTCACGAATCACTAAGTATTTTGCTCCGCACTGCTCGCAAAATACGTAAGTGTTCGCGACCCCACCTCGCGGTTTCGCGTGCTCGCGAAACATCGCTGCGGTCGGACCAAAAGCACAAAACGCGCAACAGTGCGCGTTGTTGTGTCTTTTGGTCCCCCCGCTAGGAATCGAACCTAGATTTCATCCTTCGCAGGGATGTGTCCTATCCATTGAACGACGAGGAGGTGTAGATATTTTGATGCGCTTTTTGGTTCAGCCTTCTCTCACGAAGTCACTTCTCGCCCCGTAGCAAGTCTTCGCAGTGCTACCGGGGTCCATTGAACGACGAGGAGAAGTTCTTCCGTTGAAAACGGAGTCACACTAACACATTTATCGGCGGATTGGAAGTCAGGCCGCTTCTCCTCGGGAGGCGCGTTTCCAATCGACGGAAGCGGCCATCGCAAGAAGAATGACAAGACCCCCCGTGAACTGCATATCGGAGAACGGTTCTTTGCCCCAGTAGACGGAGAAGAGGGTCGCGAAGACCGGCTCGAGGAGAAACGTCGCGCCGACGGCAAGCGGTAGGACGTAGCGTTGTGCGAAAAATTGCGCGAGGTACGCCGAAAGCGACGGAACGAGCGCAAGAAAAATGATCACGCCCCAGAGGTTGACGTTTCCCGCCGAGAAGGACTCGCGGAGCATGACGGCTCCGAGAAATGCGATGGCGCTCGTCACAACAAATGACTGTGTAAGCAGAGTGAACGGACGAGCTCCGTCTCGGAGCGCACGGTCGACGAGCGGAATATACGCCGCGTAAGCCGCCGCCGCAACGACGGTAATGAGGTCGCCTGCGTTCGCGCCGTGGAGTCCGCCGGTGAGAAGCCACAGTCCCAAAAGGGCAAGGAGGATGACGGCGCCGTCGCGGTAGGTCGGCCCTTTTCGCTCGAAAAGAAAAACGAACAACGGAAGGAAGACAACGAAAAGTCCGGTGATGAATCCGGAGTTCGTCGCACTCGTATAGACGAGCCCGACGGTTTGCGTAATGTACATGAGCGCGATGAGCGCACCCAGTCCTACTCCTGCTCTCAAGTGGTGGAAGAGCGGCGTACCCGCAAGAAGAAGGTAGAGCGTCATGACGAGACCCGCGACTCCGAAGCGGTAAGCCACAAGCAAAAGCGGCCCTGTTTCCATGGCGGCACTTTTCACCATGATGAACGTCGACCCCCATGCGAGGGCGGCGTAGATGAGGCCGATGTATGAGAGGATCTGGAGTGCTGTCCTTCGTTCTTTCGGCGCCACACCGGCCATGGACCTTCAGAACCCGAGCCGTTCAAAGAGAAGATGGGGAAGCGATTCGTGGAGCTCTTTTTCCGGAAGGTATTCCGCGATGTCGTTTCGCACGTCGTCTGAATTTACCGTGTCTGGGATGGGAATGACGATAAGCGGCAAAAAATGGCGGTTTGATTCGAGCAGGAGTCTGTGTTCGTGCGCATACTCGGCGATCGTGAAACCGTCGAGGCTCGTGTACGGATGAAGGAGGTTTCCGGTGCGGACCCCGCTACTCCCGATCTCGACATGCATGAGTTCGGGACGCCGCGCCGCAAGGAGAAGGAATGCGATCGTGCCGATCACGGTGAGCGTGATCAAGAGGAAGTTGTTCAACAGGAACTCGACGGCAATGAGTGCGCCGGCGATAAGGATTACCGATGCGTACCAATCGTTCGTCTTCTCCTTGTATTGATGCTCGGGTGTTTCCCATTGCATATAACCATTATAGTACCAGGTGAGATTTTGGGGTAGTGGTTCAAGCACAAGTTGAGAGATAGGGTACAAGGTCGGACCTTGAAGAGTCGATTCCTAGGGTCCGACCTTGTGCCTTCCTCTGACGAGGTAAAAAAAACAGGGGGCCGGAGCCCCCCTTGCTGCTATGTCGCTACTTCTTGTCCTTGCCGCCAGACTTGTTTTTCTTCTTCTCTTTTTCCACGTCCTTTTTCTTCGCCGCTTGCGCCGCCGCCGCGTCCGCCTTGCGTTTCCGCTCGGCTTCCGCGGCCTTCTCCTTTGCCGCCCGCTCTTCCGGCGTGGGTGCGACGATCGGCTTGTGCTTCCGCACCTCGATCAATTGGCCGGCGCGGTTCATCATCAGATCTTTCGCCGGTCCCGCGTCGAACTCGGATCTCCGGTCACCGCGTTTGTCGCCGCGTTTCGGAACATGCCGTTCCGTGTGTACCGTACTCCGGGTGATCGAGTCGCGTGTTTCGGGGTGGAGCCAGACCTGAAGCGCACCGTTCACCTGGTGGAGCACATATCCCGCGTACGCGAGGTCCTCGGGGGTGTATTTCCCGCCGTGGTAGCGTTCGCATGCCGTGACACGTTCCTTCACCTCGCGCTGGAGCGGCAGGTTCGCGGTCTTGTAGGCCAGTGTGACCAGCACCTTTTGCCGGAGCACCTCGCCCGTACCCATGAACGACGCCGCTTGGACGAGCGCCATGAATTTGCGTTCGTACTCGCGCAGGTTCTCGGTGGTGAGGCCGTCCAAGATGTGGTCGCGAAATTTCTCGAAGAGCTCCTTGCGCAGGTTGCGCTCGGACCCCGCGAAGAACTGCGGGCACTGCTTGAGCGCCTCGTACACCGCCTTGCTCGGCATCCTGAACTTCAGTTGCACGATGCGCTCCACGATCCACAGCCACTGTGCGAACTCGACCGCTTTCGCGATGAAGCCGAAGATCTCCTCGATCGGGTCCGTCTTCACGCGCGGCTTGTTCTCTCCGATGACGATGGGGTTGATGCCGCGGTGGGCTTGAATTTGCGTCTGTTCCATGGCTCTCTCCTTGCGCCGAAGCGCGTCGGGAACTGCTGGTGAAAGAAAGTATTGCCTTGGGCAGTCAATGCGTGCGAATCAACGTACCGTTCTGCCTACGGGAGAGTCTATCACACTTCCAATTTTTTGTCAAGTTTCCGTAACAACAAAAACGGCTTTATTGCAATGTGTGATGAGGAGTAGTATCGTGCCACAAAGGAAGGACCCCCTCGGTGATTTTGTGGTATACTGGATGAGTGCCTGAGAAGTATAAAAGAAATTCGAATACCCATTGCACGGTTTGCAAGAATCCAATTTATCGCAGACCGCGTGAAATAGAAAAAACAAGAGGGCGAGCCTTTTGTAGCATGTCTTGTTTTGGCATTTCTTGTAGAAAAGAGGCCCCTTGTGTCATTTGCCAAAAACCAATTTTAGCTGGTCTTCACAGAAAAACTTGTAGCAGAGGATGCGCGAACAAACATCGTGAGGGCATCAAATATAAAATCAATAGACCAAGAGACAAAGTAGTAGAACAACGCGCAATAAAGATCAGACTGTTAAGTGAAAGAGGAAAAAGTTGCGAGAAGTGCGGTTATAATAAATATGAAATATTACAAGTTCACCATAAAAATAGGAACCATAATGATAATCGCGTAGAGAATCTTGAGCTTATTTGCCCGAATTGTCATTGCGAAGAACACTACTTGAAAAAAAGTTGGTTGAAAAATGTTGCAGAGCACGGAGGAGTCGGATAGTGGTTTATTCCAGCGCACTTGAAATGCGCCGTCCCCGCAAGGGGACCGTGAGTTCGAA
Organism: Candidatus Lloydbacteria bacterium RIFCSPLOWO2_02_FULL_54_12; assembly: GCA_001819095.1. Classification (GTDB taxonomy): domain Bacteria; phylum Patescibacteriota; class Minisyncoccia; order Phycocordibacterales; family UBA6899; genus MHLP01. The sequence continues at coordinate 9,007 of MHLS01000052.1, read as the reverse complement.
TCTCACCTCCTCCGCCGAGATTTATAAGAAGCGAAGCGACTATATAAATCCAAGTGGAGTTGCGTCTTCGCAAGCTCCCGCCAATAAATATGAAATATCTTTGCGTTGATTACGGAACAAAGCGTGTCGGCATTGCCACCTCGGATAGTGAGGGGCGGATGGCTTTTCCGCTTCGGGTCATACCCCATACGAAAATATTATCCGAAACGGTCGCGTCGATCTGTCGGGACGAGGGCGTCGAGGTGATTGTGCTCGGCGAGTCACGGGACTTTTCGGGAAAGCCGAATCCCGTCATGCGCAAGGCGGCTTTGTTCGCCGAGGAGTTAAAAAAAGAAACCGGACTTTCGGTTGAACTTATGCCGGAGGTGCTTTCGTCGCGGGAGGCCGCGCGCATGACCGGCACAGGGAAGACCAACGACGCATCGGCCGCGGCGATTGTACTCCAAAGTTATTTGGATAAGGTCAATGGTTTGCGAGGAGACCTCAATAACGAATAGTTATGATAAACTACCAAAGTTCGTAGTCCGTAGATTGTAGTCAAACAGGACACTCCTCCCTTTCTGCAGACGATAAGAACTACTTACTACTTACTGACCCCCATGGCCACTATTGATGATTTCAAGAAGGTTGAGATGAAGATCGGCACCATCCTTTCCGCCGAGTACATTGAAGGCGCGGACAAACTGCTCAAACTACGCGTCGACTTTGGCCCAAAGGAGCAAAAGCTGGTGGAAGGAGCCGTTGTGTCCGTCACGACGGAAGAAGGAGAAAGAGACGTCCGGCAGATCCTCTCGGGGATACGCGAGTATTACACACCCGAGGCGTTGGTGGGAAAGCAGTGCCCGTTCGTGACGAATTTGGAGCCGCGGACGATTCGCGGGCTCTCGAGTGACGGGATGATACTTGCGGTAAAGACGAAGGACGGCGGCGCGGTTATCCTTCATCCCGAGAAGCCCACTGAAGCAGGGAATATGCTTTCGTAGGCGCACAAGACGGAAACCTACAAACGAACCATGAAATACAAGGTCCGACCTTAAGAATCAATCCCCAAGGTCGGACCTTGTATTTCCGAAGCCATAACTTTTCACCGCATGTTCGACATTGAAAGCATTATCAGGGTGACAGGAGTCCTCGGCGTCTCCGCTATCGTGTTCGCCGAGTCCGGACTTTTTTTCGGATTTTTTCTGCCCGGCGACAGCCTCCTCTTCACTGCCGGCTTTCTCGCGTCGCAGGACGTGATCCCGATCGTCCCCCTCGTTTTTTTTGCCGTTCTTGCCGCTATCCTCGGCGACTCGGTCGGTTATTGGTTCGGACGAAAGGTCGGTCCGATGATCTTCACGAGGCCGGATTCGCGCTGGTTCTCGCAAAAACGACTCGAGGACGCACGCCTCTTCTTCGAGAAGCACGGACCGAAGAGCGTAATCCTCGCCCGCTTCGTCCCCGCCGTGCGCACCGCAACGCCGATCTTGGCGGGGGTGGGACGGATGCGCTACGCGAAGTTCCTGACCTACAACATCATTGGTGCCTTGCTTTGGGCGGGGCTTCTTCCGCTCGCCGGATACTTCCTTGTCGCGGCGATTCCCGGCGCTGACCGCTTCATTGAGCTTATCATTATCGGGATCGTCGTTCTTTCCCTCATTCCCATTGCTGTGCCGCTCCTCAAGGAGTGGCACGGGAGGAGAAAATAGGCTCATGTTCCCGCTCGTTTTTCTTTGGCAGGGGACGGCGGATTGCGTATAATAGTGGGTGATGGCTTCCGTCTTTACCACACCAAGGTTCCTCCTCATGTCCGCGGTCGGACTTGATGTGTCCGCCGACGCGGTACGATTCATCGAACTCGAGCCGGGAAAGGGCGGCCTCGTCGTCTCCCGTTACGCGACGCGAAACATTCCGGAGGGCGTCATCACCGGCGGCCACGTCGGGGACAAGAAGAAGTTGAAGGAAGCGATCGCACTGCTTGCACGCGAACATAAACTCTCGTTCGCGAACATCTCTCTCCCCGAAGAACAGGGGTACTTGGCGAACATGCGTATTCCGCGTGTTTCGCCGAAAGAACTCCACGATGCCATCGAGATCCGCCTCGAAGAGCACATCCCCATTCCCGCCGCCGACGCGGTCTTTGACTACACGGTGGTCGACGACCCCGCGACCCGCCGAAGCGGCATGATCGACGTTGTCGTTTCTGCGCTTCCGAAGGCGATCGTGTTGGACTACCTCGAGATCTTTCACGATACCGGTGTCATACCGAAAGCGTTCGAATTTGAATCGGGGGCGATGGCGCGCGCGGTAGTCCCGAAGGGGGACAAGGGCACGTTCCTTGTCGCGGATGTCGGAAAGATGATGACCGACGTTTTCGTCGTCGCGGGCGGGGTCGTTCAATTTTCCGCGTCGCTTGATATCGGCGGACACTATCTCACACAGGCGATCGAGCGCGCACTCCACGTTTCCTGCGAAGAGGCCGAGATGCTGAAGGTCAAACACGGCTTGGTGGGCGAGGAAAAGGACAAAGCGGTACGCGCCGCGATACTCCCGACGATGCTCGACCTGCGTGCGCGGTTGCTCCGCCACTATTCGTACTGGCAGACGCATCACGGCGAGAAAGCGGGCGGTAATATTGAGTGTGTCTATATCACCGGCGGCGGCGCGAACTTGCGTGGCATTGAAGAATATCTGGCGATCGGCCTCGATGTTCGGGTCGTTACGGCGAATCCGTGGGTGAACGTGAACTCGTTCGAAAATTACGTCCCCGAGTTGAAGCTCCGCGAAGCGTACGGGTACACGGCGGCCATCGGACTTGCACTGCGTAATACCGCGGCGTTCACTTAAACAACACCGTCCGTTTCGAACCATGATCAACCTACTCCCCCAAGAAGAAAAGGACCGACTGCATCGCGAATACCTCCTTCGCTTCGGGACCGTTGTGCTCGTGAGCATTTGCGTTTTGGAGGTGTTCGCGTTCATGCTTTTTTTGCCGACATACTACGCGCTCTATACCAGCACGAGGGATCTCTCTCTCAACATCTTGGAACGGAAGAACCTTACTCCGGAAGAGGATGCGACCATCGGGCGCGATCTCACCAAGATCAAGGCGGAGATCGCGCTCCTTCGTCCGACCGAGTCGGTCGTCGACTCCCCGCCCTCCTCGCTTATCGAGGAGATCGTTCGGGCGAAGTCGTACGGTATCGCGATCTCCGCGTTCGCATATGTTCGGGGCGAAAGCAAGCCCTCGCTCCAGCTCACCGGTGTTGCGGAGACGCAGGACGACCTGCTGGCTTTTCGGCGGAATGTGCAGGCGAATCCGCGTGTGCTCGACTTCAAGTATGCGAACAGTTTCATCACACAGAAGGCCGACATACCGTTTTCCGCGACGATCAATTTTAAATAGAAAATGAATCCTGTGAGAAGTCGCAGACACGATACATAATGAATAACATATGAAAAGAAAACAGATTACAAAAGTCAATCGGACAGAGATGCGAAGAACAGTGTTCGCGTCCTGCTTCTCACTGGGATGAAACGCACACTGAACATCTTTATCGCGCTTCTCGTTGTCGACCTCTTGGTCGGCGGCGCGTTCTGGTTCGGTTACTCGGCCATCAATGCAAAAAAGGACAAAGAGACGGAGTTGCGCAAAGAACTTGCCGACGAGGTGAAAAAGGTCGCACAGCAGGCGGCACTGCGACGGGCGCTCAAACAGGCGGAAAAAGAGCGTGGTGCGTTGGAAAAATATTTTTACGATCCGGGCGAAGAAAGCCAGATCGATTTCGTTTCACAGATCGAAGGGCTTGGAACACCCGTCTCCGGCGTGATCGTTGAGACGGGGTCGCTTTCCCTTACAACGGGGGGGGCACCGAGTTTTTACGGCGAGATCTCGTTTAAAGGCAAGTGGGAAGAGACCTACCACTTCCTCCGGTTGCTCGAAACATTTCCCGCGCGGCTCATTATCCGGCGTTTCACGGCGCAGTCGCTGGGCGGGTCGGACACCGTCGCCCTCTGGTCCGGTTCGGCGAGCGTCGACCTTACCAGCCTCAAGGGAAATTAGTCTTATGGAAAAGCTCAAAAATCTTGCGATAGTTTCCCGCCTCAAGGCCCTGATGCGTTCCGGCGGAGGACAAAAGTCGATGAGCGTCTACCTCGCGTGGCGCCTGACGCTCATTTCAGCGCTTTGCGTTGCCGCCGCCGTTGCCGCGTTTGCGTGGATCTCCTACGGCTGGGCGGTCAAAGAGGCGGAACTCCAATTCTCCCGCCCGAATCGCGAAACGTTCTCGATCGACGAACTGCGTAGCGTGATCGAGATGTACCAGAAAAGAGAAGAGGAACATGCATCGCTCCGCCAAGCTCGCCCACCGGCTCCGACCTTGGGTGTGGGGGCGGCGAATTAACGTCGGCATGCAGGCCGGCTTATCGGTGGCCCGTCTCTACTGGTGGGCGATAGAGGATTCGAACCTCTGACCTTCGCTGTGTAAAAGCGCTGCTCTACCAACTGAGCTAATCGCCCGCATCGGGCACAACTGCTGTGCTTGTGTAACGAACAATAAAACAAATTATCGACGGGCGCAATTTTTTGCGCTAAGGTGGAAGCACAGTCCCCGTAGTTCAATGGATAGAACAAGAACCTTCTAAGTTCTGGATCCAGGTTCGATTCCTGGCGGGGGCATTGAGCGAAGCGAAAGGACGCCGAGCAAGACAACTGCTTGTCTTGCGACAGGAATCGAAAGGGGTCTCATTATTGCGTCTTTGCAATTGAGACCCACCCGCGACGGTAGTCGAGATTCCTGGCGGGGTCTCGGAAATTTTCGCGTGGCGGCGAGAAAGTTATCTGTGACCATCAAGCAAAACTCGCGATGCAAAGCATCGGTGGTTTGCGGTACTCAATACAAAAAGCAACGCCGCTCGGTGAGCGGCGCTTGTGTTGGATGCGGCGTGACCCCGGCCGATGATCCGAAACAGTGTCCCGACGAGTGTTACCCCGTGCTGACGACCTATGGCCTCCGTTTGGAGGCTGCTCCGCCGCAACCAGAATGCACACAGTAACTGTTATGCACTTCGGTCGCGGCGGACCGCCCTCACGATTTTCGTTGTACAGCAGTTCGTAGTATTTGTCAATATTGGTCATTTCGATTGACGGGGGGTTTGCAAAGGCCCATAATGTGTTTATGAAGACCTTTATGGAGATATTCATCGGCATTGTACTTTTTCCGATCTTCTTGCTCATGGAGATCTTTGGTTTGAATAGTAAGAGTAAGAAATAATCGGTGGCATAGGGAGTGCCCCGCATCCCTTCGTCGGGAGTTTTTAAGGTGAACATGGCAAAAAAGCGCATCGAGGCGAGAATATCCGGACGGGTACAGGTGGTCATGTACCGCGACTTTGCAGTGCGGCGTGCGTGTTCACTCGGCGTTGTCGGAGAAGTTTGGAACGAAGATGACGGCACGGTCTCTTTGGTCGGTGAAGGTGAGGAGGAACAGCTCCGCGCATTCGAAGGAGAACTGAAAAAAGGCTCTCTCCTGTCGCATGTGGAGCGTGTTGACATCGCACGGAAAGAGGCGACGGGCGAGTTCAAAGATTTCCGCATCAAATATGAGGATCTTTGAGATATAAGATTTTAGAGATAGGATTTAAGATCCGTACCCATGCCGTCTTTGTATTTCCTAAATCCTAAATCTTATCTCATAAATCGTTTACGGAGGACGTTGTAAAAAGATTTTATAAATGTAAAACCATGAACGCAAGTAAAAATAGCGCCCCAAGATGTATCGGAGTAATTATGGACGGCAATCGCCGGTGGGCGAAGGCCAAGGGACTGCCCACGCTCGAGGGGCATCGTGCCGGTTACGAAAAACTTCGCGAGGTTTCCCGCTGGTGCAAGGAGGCCGGCGTGAAAAGTCTTATCGTCTACGCGTTTTCGACGGAAAATTGGAACCGCGCGAAGGAAGAGGTCGGCTACCTCATGAATCTTTTTCGCGAGGTCGTCGGGAAGATGACCGAAGATGCGCTCGAGGGCGACACGCGGCTCGTCTTTCTCGGCGAGCGGGGCCGTTTCGACGCCGATATCTTGGGGGCGATCAAAGACGCCGAGCGAAGAACGCGAGACTGCGGGTCCTTTACATTCGGTATCGCGCTTTCCTATGGCGGCCGCGCGGAGATCCTTGATGCAATCCGCCGCGTTCCGAAAGAAAAACTCGCGACGCTTTCCGAGGAGGAGTTCTCAAAACTCCTGTGGACAAAAGATATCCCCGATCCGGACCTCATCGTTCGCACGAGCGGTGAAGAACGGCTTTCCGGATTCCTCCCGTGGCAGG
>MHLS01000052.1:0-2675 GCA_001819095.1 Candidatus Lloydbacteria bacterium RIFCSPLOWO2_02_FULL_54_12 | reverse complement strand
CCGCCGGACTGGTCGTGCACGCCGACGGAAGGACGAAAGAGCCGACACTTTCCGATTGGGTACTGGAAAAATATCCGAAACAAAAAGATGTCGGCGGAATGCACACGCTCGACTCCGGGCGTTACGCTCCGCGCGCAGGGATACTCCATCGGCTCGATCGCGAGACCTCGGGCGTGCTCCTTATCGCAAAGGACGACGAGACGTTCTATTTTCTCCAGCGGCAATTTCTCGACCACTCTATAGAGAAGACCTACAACGCATTCGTGGCCGGGGAATTGGAAAAGAAGGAAGGTCTCATCGAACTCCCCATTGGTCGCAGTCGGAGCGACTTCCGCCGGTGGACGACAGGGGATGACGCGCGCGGGACATTGCGTAAGGCGGAGACGGCATATCGTGTGCTCAAACACGGCGGGGGGTTTTCGTTCCTTGAACTCAAGCCGAAGACCGGACGCACACATCAGTTGCGTGTGCACTTGAAAGCGATCGGCCACCCCATCGTCTGCGACAAGCGTTATGGCAGTGTGTGTGTGCTTGGTCTCGAGCGGCTTGCGCTTCATGCGGCGAAACTCACCGTCGAATGGCCGAAAGGCAGAAGGCTTACCGTCGAGGCGCCGCCTCCGAAGGACCTTGCGGAGGCACTCAAGGAACTTCCGGCATAATATAAAAACCCCGAGCGCCGTGGCGGCGCGTTCGGGGTCTCTGGGTTCTAGATCGACGAAAGACTTCCTGGATTTTTCCAGTCCGCCTGATCGAAGTAGGCGTAGAAGACGGGAGCCGGAACGCCGGGGCGCTCGATCCAGAGGTAGAACGGCCGGTCGATGACGATGTTCATCCTCTGCCGGAAGCTCGTTGTCCGGATTGCGATGGCGACCGCGTCTTTGAGGCGTGCACCGAGATGATTCATCTTGAACTTTGTCTGCTGGAGCGCCTGGCTCACCTCGTAACCCTTCCCGTTCGCCGCCTGTGTGGCAAGGCCGAGAAGCCACGAAAGCGTTTTCGACTGATTGTAGTCCACCATCGGGAAGGTGAACGAGTCGGGATATATCGGTTGCGATGTCGCAGTGCGTAGCGCATCGATCTTCTCGATGAGGGTGAATCCGCTCGCTTCGCCGTCTGCGATGGTCATTGCAACCGTGTCGCCGGACTTCGTGTTGAGGCGCACGATGGGGTTGGGGGAGCCGTTCACCGTGAACGCTTCGTAGACGACCACTCGTCCGCCACCTTCGACGTTCTCCGTGGACTCGCTGAACCGCACGGCAGGATATCGTGCATTGTCGGCGGCTTGGATCTCGGTCTGCCTTCCCTCCTTGATCCACTCGACAAGCACGTCGAGGATCGAGACGACGCCGAATTCTCCGTCCGCGAAGTCCTCGAGCTGGATGTCGAAGCCTTCGTCTTTGAGAATCTTGTTCAGCCGCTCGGCGACCGTGTCGACCCAGGCGCGCAGCTCCGAAGGTGAGAACGCCGAGAGGTTTTCCCGGCGCGAGAAGAAGTCGCGAAGGAAACGTTCCTGCTCTTTGTTGAGTGCTTGCCAGACGCGTTCCTTGCCGAGCATGTCTTCGGCCTTAACGAGTGCCGAGACGATGTTGAGCGGTACCATCGAGTGACTCATTCGATCTCCTTAATCTCCGTAGTTGTGAAAAGAAACGAAACAGCGCCTACGGGTGCTGTGCCGCTGTCTCCGTGCGTAAAACTACCCCAGAGCCAAGAAGGCGTCAACTCTGGCTTGGCAAGATCCAGTCTCAAAAAATACAAGGTCGGACCTTGAAGGATTGATTCCTAAGGTCCGACCTTGTATTTTGTTGCAGAAACGGGTACATCATGCTAGATTACCCTTCATCATGAACTCGGTACTGATTGCAAAGATGAAACTATCGCCGGTGAACTTGGACGCGCGCAGGAAACTCGAGTTTCGCGCCGGTGATACGGTGCGCGTGTGGGTGAAGGTGCTTGAAGATGCCGAAAAGAAGAAATATCGCCTGCAGGCATTCGAAGGGCTCGTCTTGGCACGCAAACACGGTGGAGAGCCCGGTGCGACATTCACCGTACGCAAGGTCGCAAGCGGCGTCGGTGTCGAGCGCGTCTTTCCGCTCTACTCGCCGGCGATCGACAAGATCGAACTCGTGAAGCGCTCAAAGGTGCGCCGCGCGAAACTCTATTACGTGCGTGAAAAAGCGATCCGCGACGTGCGCCGCAAGATGAAGCAGACATTGATGGGCGGCGGATCCACGAAAGATTTTGAGACAGCGGAAGCCCCCGAAGAAGTAAAGGCTGAAGATATAAAAACAGAATAATCAAAACAAAAAGTCCGCTCAAGCGGACTTTTTGCTGCACTCCACAGGAGTGCTTCCAGTTTCCAACCCCCTGTGGTCGTAGAAAATTTGGTCGCCCCACAGGGACTTCCAATTTTGTAAACAAAATTTAGGTTGCTTGAAAATATTTTACTTGTTGCTATAGTGTCCTAGTTCATGCCCAGGTGGCGAAATTGGTAGACGCACTACCTTGAGGTGGTAGCGCCCGCAAGGGTATGCTGGTTCGAGTCCAGTCCTGGGCACACGCGCAATAAAACCCCCGCCATAAGCCACTACTGTCCGGTTAAAATCAGAATAGGTACAACTGCGGCCCGTCTCTCATTGAGAGTCGGGCCATTGTTTTTGTATTGAGCGACAACAGAT
>MHLS01000051.1:24694-26980 GCA_001819095.1 Candidatus Lloydbacteria bacterium RIFCSPLOWO2_02_FULL_54_12 | reverse complement strand
CGCGCTCCACTGCACCTGAAATCCCATCTGTTCGAGGTCACTGCGGAGACGGCGTATCTCTTCTATCTCTTGGTCGGAGAATTCTCGTTCGCAGAACTGCGAGAGCCGGTTCGTCAGTTCCTGTCCGAGCTTGCGCGCTCGCACCTGCTCGAACTCGGAAAGTTCGCATTCCACCATCGTATGCCCACCTTGCAAAAGTCTCTCGTCATGTTCTCACGGCGTTCGTACTTGTCAATCTCCTTGGTGGTGGCGTATCGTGTAAGGGTAACCACGTGACAAAAGTGTCGTCCACCGGAGGATTCCGGCGAGCGAGGGCTATCGCGCTTTTTCACGAAGTCACCCAATAGTTCAGACTCCAGTTGAGGCCCTTGAGCCCGATTATTCGACAACGAAGATTCGTATGTCTCTCACGTCTCGCGTTATGAAGACCCTGTATCGCCGCGTGCTACAACCCGTCCTCTTTAAGTGTAACCCGGAGACCATGCACGACCTGTTCGTCGTCATCGGCGAGTTCGCGGGGAAGTACGCCCCGCTCCGTGCGTTGGTATCCGCACTGTATGAATATCGTGGAAAAGATATCTCCAAGACGGTCGACGGCATCACCTACCGCACCCCCGTCCTTCTTTCCGCCGGTTTCGACAACAATGGGCGATTGACGCGCATCCTCCGTCACATGTCCTTCGGCGGCGAGGAGATAGGATCGGTCACCGCGCGACCATGCGAGGGAAATCTCCCGCCGCGCCTGACCCGCCTCATCCGCAACAAGAGCCTCATCGTCTATAAAGGATTGCGTAACGACGGTGTCGATGCGCTCATCGGACGCCTGCGCCGGACCCCGAGAACCCCAAGCTACGTCCTTGGCATCTCGATCGCACGCACGAACACGAAGGAGGTGAACGCGACCGTCGAGGCGGGGATCGAAGACTATGCGGAGGCGTTCAGGAAGCTGAACGAGTCAGGAATGGGGGACTATTACACCGTCAATATTTCCTGCCCGAACTCGTTCGGCGGCGAGACCTTCGCCGACCCGAAGCTTTTTCCGCGCCTCATGGCCGAGTTGGCGAAGAGTGAGTGGTTGAAACCCGTCTATATCAAGATGCCCATTAACGCACCGTGGGAGGACTTCGCGAAACTCCTCGACACCGCGGACAAACACGGCGTGGAGGGCGTCATCATCGGGAACTTGAACAAGAATTATGCGGACCTTGATCATCCGGAAGATGCGCCGAAGGAGTTCCGCGGAGGACTTTCCGGCAAACCCTGCTTCAAGCTCTCGAATGAACTCATCCGAAGGACGCGCTTGGCGTACGGCAAACGCTTCACTATCATTGGCGTCGGCGGGATACTTACGCCGGAGGATGCGATGGAGAAATTCAGAGCGGGGGCGGACTTGGTCCAAATGATCACCGGCATGATCATGGGCCACCCCGGTCTCATGAAAGAGATCTGCGAGAAGTACGCGGAAGTCTACGGCGGAAGATCGTGAGAGGTGTCGCGCTTGACAGTTTCACGTCGGGAACGATGATGAGGAGAGACGCTATTCCCCAAAAGGACCCATGATGGGTGACAGAAAGATCGTTCCGACGCCTCTTCCCGAACACGAGGCGACGGCGTTGGTACAGAGCGTGATGCGCGAGCAATTCATGCGGGAGGCGGGCGCGTTGTTCGAAGCGTGTCCCGATCACCCGAAGGTGCGTGTGCTCACCGACCCCAAGCGCTGGGAAGGGCGATTCAACGAACTCATCGCCGCGCTTCCCCCTGATGCGCGTCTTCATACGAATGCTATGCTCAATGCCTTTGTTTCGTATTGGGACGAACTTTCGGAGCCGGCGCGTGTCGTTGCCGCACAGGAAGTCGCCAAAGCGATCGTCGGCATGCGCGTTTATGCGACCATCACCAAGGAAAGTCCCGAGATCTTCTTTCCCGCCCACGGAACGCTTCAGTGAGTCAGACCCCGCTTTCACGGCGGGGTTCTTTAATAACAGAAGTACGAGGTGGAACCTTAAGAATTGATGCCTAAGGTTCCACCTCGTACTTCGTTTCAGGCGGATTCAGGTTCCATCTTATACACCCGCCTTATATTTTGGTGGGTGGAAAAACCCGCACGGGGTATAATGTGCTAATGAAAATCGTCACACGCTCACTGTTCGTCGCCCTGTTCTTACTTACCGCACCGCTCGCGTCGGCGCAGGTTGTCCGCCCGATAGCATTTCCCGTCGACGGTACGTATACCTTCCGCGACGATTTTCATGAACCGCGCGGTGGAGGTACACGCCTCCACTTGGG
>MHLS01000051.1:22895-24659 GCA_001819095.1 Candidatus Lloydbacteria bacterium RIFCSPLOWO2_02_FULL_54_12 | reverse complement strand
TCGCGGTCGTCGACGGCGTCGTCAACTACGTCGCGAGGCCGGAGGCGTCTTGGGGCTATGAGATCTCGATACAGGACAGTGACGGATATACCTACAGTTATCTCCACATCAATAACGACACGCCCGGTACCGACGACGGACGCGGGGGCGAAGCCAATGCGTATGTTGCCGGCGTCAATCGCGGCGCGACGGTGTCCAAAGGACAACTCATCGGCTGGGTCGGCGACAGCGGGAATGCCGAGTATACCGTCCCGCACTTGCATTTCGAGATGCGCGATCCCAACCACGCGGTGGTCAATCCTTTCCCCAGTCTTTCGGCGGCGTCGGGCGGGAAGGGTGTGTCATCGACCGTCGCTTCCACCAATGCCGTCGACGCGCTCGACCGCGAACAGGTCGTCTCGATGCGCTATATTTTCACCAAAGAACTCGCGCTCGAGTCGGAATCGAACGAAGTGCGCCAACTGCAATTAACACTGAAGACGTTCGGGCATTTTACCTATCCGTACATCACCGGATACTACGGCCCGATCACGCGTGACGCGGTCGTGAGTTATCAGGCGAAGAAGGGGATCGCACAGACCGGACTCGTCGATTTGGCGACGCGGAGAAAACTGAACGACGACCTAGGCACGTATGATCCCAACGACTATCAGCCGTTCTACACCGAAGCGGAACAGCGCGCCATAAAGATCCAACAACTGCTCACCCTGATCGCAAAATTGCAGGCAGAATTAAAGATCCTCCGTGGGTATTGAGTTGCGGCATACAAGATGTCCGTCCACATACAAGGTGGAACCTTAGGAATAGATGCTCAAGGTTCCACCTTGTATGCGGCGAATGAAAAACCAGCCCCTAGGGGCCGGTCATGGTGTGCATCAGGTCGCCGGCTTGGCTTCCGATGCACGATGTTTCAGAAATTCCTCGTGGGCGTAGAGCCCCTCTCGGACAAGCACGTCGACACCCATCCCCGTTCCCGCATTCACTGCGAAGACGGGCGGCTTCCAACCGTTCTTCTCTTCGCTGAAGTTCTTCACGAGTTCGACGAAGTTCGCTTCGTCCGTCGAACCGCTGCGCAGGTTGACGACGAGAACGTCGGCGTGCCTGTGGTGGCCGGACTTGAGCAGGTTCACCATGTCTCCCCGAGAATCGGGAAGTGAGACGAAGGTGTCGACTGCCGACTTCAACATCGTGTCGGCTTGCCCTGCTCCGACGGTTTCGACGATGACCACATCGGCGAACCGTGCCGCGACATCGACCGCTTCCTTCAAATAACGGGTGACGGAGCCGGAAGCGCCACGCGAACCGAAACTGCGGAGAAACACTCCCGTATCGGTGTAATGACGGCGCATGCGTATCACGTCGCCCAATATCGCTCCGCCCGACTCCTCTTCCGAGGGGTCGATCGCAAGCACGACGACGGTGCGACCGCTTTTGCGGATCTCCGTGATCATCTTGTCGATGAGCGTGGACTTGCCGATGGCGGTCGAGCCGGTGACACCGACGACATGTGCCCGACGTTTCGGGAGTTCAAGGCTCATGACACTGTTCGGTTGGGATGAGACGAGCGTGAGCAGTCGTGCAAGGTGGTACCGTTCGGAAAGAAAACTCGCATCCCGCCTGAGACCTTTGGCGCACAGTTCGGCTTCCGCAAAAAGGACCTTTGCGATCTCTTCGTGCGGTGTGCCGACGGTGAAGAAGTGTTTGACTCCAATCATGCGAAGCGCCTCGCGCTCATGTTCACGAATAATCCCGCCGCCCAAGAGA
>MHLS01000051.1:19612-22847 GCA_001819095.1 Candidatus Lloydbacteria bacterium RIFCSPLOWO2_02_FULL_54_12 | reverse complement strand
TCGTGAGCGGAGAGCCGATGTGGGTCGAGACGCCGACCACGTCGACGTCTTCTTCGAGCGCCCGTTCGGCGGTCTCTTTGGGGGAACAGTGCAGTCCCGGAAGGATGACCTCCGCACCGAGATTCTTGAAGAGCTCGGCCAAGGTGTAGATCGGACGATCGTGGCCGTCGAGTCCGCCTTTGAGGAGAAGGATGCGCAGGGGATACGGGAGGCGGTATTTCGCCGCCATCTCGCCCGAGAGCGGATCCTTGGCTCGTGGACTCCATATTTCACGTTCCTGATAAGTGCCCCAGGCACCCTCGATCGCGTTCATCATTTCTCCTATCGTTGCCCGCGCTTTTGCCGCACGGATAAGGGAGGGGAGCATGTTGACCCGCCCGCCGTATGTCCGGAGAATCGCATCGCGTCCGACATTCACCAACGCTTCGGCGACGGCAGATTCGTTGCGTTCGCTACGCACCTTTGCAAGGCGCGCGAGCTGACGCTCTTCGAATCCCTGCCGTTCCGCAAATTCCGCGATGATGTTCTTCGGTTCCGCGGAGGCGTTTTCGGCTTTGAAGATATTCTCGCCGACCCGCTTCAGCACCTTTCCCTCAATCGCTTCTTCGTAAAGAAGTGCGGAGGAGCGGATCTTTCCTTGGGGATAGCCTTGGAGGATCGCCGCGACCATTCCGCCCATCTTTTCGATGCGTTCGATCTCGGCACCCGCTTCGTCGACGATCTTCTTTGTGAGTTGCTCGACGAGGTACGAACCGCCCAAGGGATCGGGGAATTCGCATATCCCAGTCTCTTCTTGAAGGATCTGCTGTGTGCGAATGGCGATCCGCACGGCTTCTTCCGTCGGCGTACAGAGCACTTCGTCATACGAATTCGTGTGGATGCTTTGCGCACCGCCCAACATTGCGGCGAGCGCCTGATAGGCGACCCGCATGATGTTGTTCATCGGTTCGTCGCGTGTGAGTGTGCAACCGGCGGTTTGGACGTGCATCCTGCACCAGTCCGAATGCGAACCAGCCGGTGCGCCGAAGTGCTTTTGCATGATACGCGCCCAGAGTATCCGCGCCGCACGCAGTTTCGCTATCTCTTCGAAGAAGTTGTTGTGTGCGTCGAAGAAGAACGAGAGTCGCGGAGCGAATTGCTCGAGTGGGACGCCCCGCAAGAGCGCCCGTTTCACGTAGACCATTGCGTCGGAGAGCGTGTAAGCCACTTCTTCGACGGCGGTCGCTCCCGCTTCGCGAATGTGGTATCCACTGATTGAGACGGGATGCCAGAGCGGCATGTGTGTGCTCGTATGTTCGAGGATATCAATGAGCAGTTCGACGCCGTGTTCGACGGGGAAGCGCCACTCCTTTTGCGCCGCGTATTCCTTGAGGATGTCCGCTTGAAGCGTGCCGCCCAAAAGCGCCGGCGCGATACCGCGTTCTTCTGCGAGCGCGATGTACATCGCAAGCATGGGAGCAGCGGGCGCGTTGATCGTCATCGAGACGGTCACTTGCTCAAGCGGAATGTCGAGGAAGAGGTCGCGCATGTCGTCGATGGTGTCGATCGCGACGCCATCCCAGCCGACCTGTCCGCGCGAGAGCACATCGTCGGAATCGCGGCCCATCAGAGTGGGAAGGTCGAATGCCGTCGAGAGTCCCGTCGCACCTTGCGCAAGGAGCATCTTGAAGCGACGATTCGTGTCCGGCGCGAGACCGTAACCCGCGAACTGGCGGATCGTCGGTTTGCGCACGCGGTACATGCCTTCGTAGAGCCCCCGTCCGTAGGGGTATTGTCCCGGGTCACCCAACTCTTTTTCGTAGTCGAGGTGGATGTCTCCGGGACGGAAAAAACCTTTTTCGCCTGCCATGGGAGAGCCCTCCGTCACAGCGTTCTTCTTCCCGAACTATATACCCGAGGCTTTAAAAAACAAGAATATTAATCCTCTTTTTTCTTGCAGGGGCGCATCGCAGAAAGTTTCTGTCATTGACAAATGACGTTAAGCACTGTACCATGCTTCTAGGTTACCGTAACTCACTTTGGGGCCAACCCAAGGAAAGGGAACAAAATGGATTTCGTTAACGATGTCATCCCGTTTTTTGCTGTCCTAAAAGCGTGGCCGCATGTTCCACCGATACTTGCGACCATCGGCATCATTTTGGGAATCGCCTCTATCCTCACCGGTCTGACGTTTCTCGTAGACCGTCGGATCAATCCACCGGAGTTCGCGGCGGGGTATACGAGAAAATTCCGCTTTGGAATCACCTTCGGGGTCGCCTGTCTAGTGTTCGGATGGTACGCATTTTGCGCCTACGCCCTGTGGGTTGTAATCCGAAGTATTTACGACGACTTCGCCCACCCTCCAGCCGCTGGTTGGTACTGAAATCACGCACATCCCAAGTCCTCGCCACGCGGCGGGGACTTTCTTTTTTGTGAAAAACGTGTTACCATCGGCTGTTTATGGCAAAACGCAAACGCAATCCCGGTCCGCAGGAGACTATCATCGTGAAGGGCGCGCGGACTCACAATTTAAAAAACATAACTGTCGAGATGCCGCGCAACAAGATGATCGTCTTCACCGGCCTTTCGGGGTCGGGAAAATCGTCGCTCGCCTTCGACACGATTTTTGCCGAGGGGCAACGGCGCTATGTCGAGTCGCTCTCCGCCTACGCACGTCAGTTCCTCCACCAGATGCAGAAGCCGGATGTGGACGAGATCGTCGGGCTCTCTCCGGCCATCTCCATCGACCAGAAGTCGCATTCGTCGAATCCGCGTTCGACGGTGGCAACGATCACCGAGATCTACGACTATCTACGCGTCCTCTTCGCGCGCATCGGTACGCCGCACTGTCTTGTCTGCGGGAAACCCATCAAGCGGCTTACGAACGAAGAGATCATGAACTTCGTGTTCGAGCGCGTGGACGACATCGGCAAACACGGCCCCAAGGACGAGGTCTTGGGCGTGCCGTACTCGACGCTCAAGGTCGCCATCTACGCCCCGATCGTCCGTGGCAGGAAGGGGGAGTACTACCAACTCCTTTACGATTATTTGAGCAAGGGATACACGAAAGCACGTATCGACGGCAAACAAAAGAATCTCCGCGAACGCATCGAGCTCACGAAGACGAAGAAACACGACATTGATATTCTCGTCGACGAGTTGTTCGTTTCGGAATTCCGTTCCGTACCTGCACCTCGGGAGTTGCAAAACGACGAAGCACCCAACGCCACTTTGCGTTCCGGAGTCCGCGAGCGAC
>MHLS01000051.1:9217-19553 GCA_001819095.1 Candidatus Lloydbacteria bacterium RIFCSPLOWO2_02_FULL_54_12 | reverse complement strand
GGCGACCCGTCTCCGGAGGGAGGCGGCGAGGACACACTCATGTCGGCGAAATTCGCCTGCCCCGACGACGGTTTTTCCTATCCCGAGGTCGAGCCGCGCCTCTTTTCTTTCAACTCGCCGTACGGGGCGTGTCCGACTTGTAACGGCTTGGGCACGAAGCATCTCTTCGGCGACGAACCGTGCGAGTCATGCGGCGGCAAACGTCTGCGAGAAGAAGCGCTTCATGTAACGATTGGTGACCAAAAGCAAAGGGTCGTCAAGAGTACAAGGACCGACCTTAAGAACCAATCCCCCCGCCTGCGTCTGACTTCGGACGGGCAGGCAAGGTCGGACCTTGTACTCTCGGGTTCGGGGCGCGGCAAAAATATTGTTGAGATCACGGATATGTCGATCGAGACTGCGGCAAAGTTCTTCGACGAACTCGCGCTCACCCCCACGGAACGGGAGATCGCCAAGGTGGTCATCAAAGAGATCGAAAACCGCCTCAAGTTCATGCTCGACGTCGGCATCGGCTACCTCACGCTCGGACGGCGCGCCAATACGCTCTCCGGCGGGGAAGCACAGCGCATTCGCCTCGCTTCCCAGCTCGGTTCGCGTCTGGTCGGGGCTCTCTATGTGCTCGACGAGCCGACTATCGGCCTCCATCAGAAGGACAACGACCGCCTCATCAAGACCCTGCGCGACCTTTGCGATATCGGCAACACGATCATCGTCGTCGAGCACGACGAGGACACGATCTTTGCGGCGGATTACCTCGTCGATATCGGGCCGGGCGCGGGCGTACACGGGGGACACGTCGTCGTGGCGGGTTACCTTGACGAGCTTCTGCTCGACAAGAAGAAAAAGTCGCTCACCCTCGATTATCTGCGCAGAGACAAGGAGATCCCCATACCGGAAAAGCGGCGCGTGAAGGACAAAGGCGCTCTCCAGTTGCGCGGAGGCAAATGTTTCAATATCAACAACATGAACGTGGACATTCCGCTCGGGCGGCTCGTCGTCGTCACCGGCGTTTCCGGCTCCGGCAAGTCCACTTTTCTCTACGAGCTCGTCTACAAGAATCTGCAGGCCCGCTTCGACCGTCGTTACCGTTCGCCCGAGACCTACAACTGTTCCGTATTTTCCGGCACGGAGTATCTGCACCGGACCATTTTGATCGACCAGTCGCCGATCGGCAGAACGCCGCGCTCAAATCCTGCGACCTACACCGGTGCGTGGACCTTTATCCGCGACATCTTTGCCGAGACCGAAGAAGCACGCGTGCGCGGTTGGCGCTCGTCGCGTTTCTCCTTCAACGTGAAAGGCGGGCGCTGTGAAGCCTGCGAAGGCAACGGCATGATCGCGGTCGAGATGCACTTTCTCCCAACGGTCTACGTGCTCTGTGACGTTTGCCAAGGGAAACGCTTTCAGAAAGAGACGCTTGAGGTCAAATGGAAGAAGAAGAGCATCTACGACGTTTTAAAGATGACGATCGAGGAGGCGTGCGAGTTCTTCAAGGATATACCGGCGATCGAAGACCGCCTTCGATCAATGAATGACGTTGGTCTTGGCTATCTCGAACTCGGCCAGTCGGCGACGACCCTCTCCGGCGGGGAGGCACAGCGCGTGAAGATCGCCTCGGAGCTTTATCGCCCTTTCCAACAGCGCACGATGTATCTTTTGGACGAGCCCACCATCGGACTGCATTACGAGGATGTGAGGAAGCTGATTGAGATCCTTCAGACGCTTGTCGAGAAGGGGAACACGGTCCTCATGATCGAGCACAATCTTGATGTCATCAAATCGGCCGACTATGTCATCGATATCGGTCCGGACGGCGGCTCGGGCGGGGGACAGGTTGTCGCGAAAGGTACTCCCGAAGAGGTCGCGAACAACGCCAAGTCATATACGGGAAAATACTTGAAGCGTTCGTTGAGGCGGTAAGAAAAGGACAAGATGTGATCCGGAAATACGAGGTCGAACCTCGAGTATCAATTCCTAAGGTTCGACCTCGTATTTCCGAGATTAATTCCCAAGGTCCGACCTTCTGCTTTTTTGGAAAAAGCAGAACAACAATTATCATGTACTGAAAAAATAGCATCCGCCCGAGACGGGCGGATGCGGGTTATTACGTTCGATGGGACGGTGTGGCGCGTCGTTCCCTCGGAAAGAATGCGACGACGTTCTGCGGCAGTGCTTCGGCAGCCTCGCCCCCTTCGCGTTTTCGGTGCGCCGTGCTTCCGAGGAGCATCGGGATCGCCTTCTCGGCGATCTCCTTCGCCGACGGTATCGGGAGATGTACCCATTCGCATTCGAGGAGGTGAGTCATCGTCTTCAGTTGGTAACCGACCTTCTCGACTTCGGGGCGCCTGCGTATCAAAAAGAAAAAGAGCCGATTCAGCGTCTTTTCGATGCGTTCGCGAGCGGCGCCAATCTCGAGGTAGTTGAGGTCTTTGTCGCGGCGCATCTGGTCGATGAATTCTGTGACCAGGTGGTCTTTCATGCGTGTTTCCGGATGCAGTTGTACGATGTTGCCCATTGGCCCTCCTGTCGCTTTTGATTCGCTACGGTGATACTAGATAAATAGTACGCTATTTTTATTATTATGTCAAATTAAGACCACGGTAAATTCTCTGGCGTACAAGGTCGGACCTTGAGCATCAGTTCTTAAGGTCCGACCTTGTATGTTTAGTTTTGAGAAATAAAAAACGGCCGTCATTGCGGCCGTTTGAAAAGCGATACTACATTGTCGTTCCCCGCCGCCGCTTCAGGCTTTCGTTCAAAGACGAATCCTTTTTCGGCAAGTATAGCCAACGTGCGGCGGGCGATCATTTTTACGCCCGGCGGAGGCTTGCGATGCCATTCGTTGAGGAGCGTTTGCCTTGTTTCGTACTCCCAGTTCCACACCGAAAGCGCCGGCGCAAACCTTTTTGCTTCATTGCCGTCAGGCGGATAAGCGACACCCTTTTGTCTCAAAAAGTGAAAGAACGCGGCGAGCGTATCTTCGATACGTTGCTTCGCGGTGCCGTGCTCGATCAGCTCAAGACGTTTCTGGTCGACAAGTCTTTTGACGAACTGTCGAACGATCTCTTCCGTGAACGGTCCGCGCTCCGGAAAGGTTACGATATCGCCCATCGTATGCTCCCGTAGTCAGTTTCGACCGCTACCACCAGCCGCGCTCGATCACGCTCGCGACCAGTGCGCCCCCTGCATACACCAGTGAGCCGGCTGTCCCCAAAAGCAGCATGCAGTCGTAGAAGTCGCTCCAGTCGGAGTTTCTGATCGGCGATTGGGAGTGGAGAGCAGTCAGGATGAAAAAGATTACCACAAGATAAGTCGCGATGACAAAATGCACAAGTTCACTCATCGTGTCCGCCCTTCGTCTCGAAGATTTTCATGATACTATACCGACATCATGCTGGCACAGGACTTAAGAAAGGTCAAATTGCCCGACCTACCCGGCGTATACGAGTTCTTGGGTGCGCACAACGAGATACTCTACATCGGCAAAGCGACGTCACTACGTGAACGGGTACGCAGTTACTTTGCAAACGACCTTTTGCATACGCGCGGGAAACATATCGTCGATATGGTCACGCTTGCGAAGCGTGTGCGCCACAAAAAGACGGACTCTGTGCTTGAGGCGGTCATTCTGGAGGCGTCGCTCATCAAGAAGCATCAGCCGACCTACAATACGAAGGAAAAAGACGACAAGAGTTGGAATTATGTCGTCGTCACCAAGGAAGAGTACCCGCGCATTCTCCAGCTTCGCGAACGCACGATGTTTCTCGACAGGAGCGAAAGCGCCTCCTATAAATATGCATTCGGGCCATTTACCGGCGGAACGAATTTGAAAGATGCGCTCAAGATCGTGCGAAAGATATTTCCGTTTCGTGATACGTGTTCACCCGCACAAGGCAAGCCCTGTTTCAATCGCCAGATCGGGTTGTGCCCGGGAGTATGCACCGGAGAGATCAGTCAGAAAGAGTACGCCGAACGTGTTCGCGAGATCGCGCTTTTTTGGGGTGGTAAAAAAGTGACGCTCCTAAGGCACCTTACACGCCTTATGCATGAACACGCCAAACAATTCGCCTTTGAAGCCGCGGGAGAATGCAAAAGGGCCATTTTTGCTCTCCGGCATATCAAGGATGTTTCGCTCGTGAGTGAAGAAGTGCGTGTGGCGTCACGCAAGAGCGCAACGATGCGTCGCAAGCCTTTTCGCATCGAAGCGTACGATGTCGCGCATATCTCCGGCAAATTCACGGTCGGCGTTATGACGGTCGTTTGCGACGGGCGGCCGAACCCTTCTTTGTATCGCAAATTCAAGATCCGTACCGAGGTTGAGAAGAACGACGACCTTCTGCACCTCGAGGAAGTCCTTCGGCGGCGTTTCGCTCACGCGGAGTGGGCAAGCCCCGACCTTCTCGTGGTCGACGGCGGCGTGGCGCAAAAACGACGCGCGGAGACGGTGCTTCGGGAACTCGGCAAAGAAGTCACCGTTGTCTCGGTGGTAAAAGATGCACGTCACAAACCACGGGCGATCTTGGGCAACAGGGAGATGGCGGAGTCTTATCGCCACGGAATACTTATCGGTAATGCCGAAGCGCAT
Organism: Candidatus Lloydbacteria bacterium RIFCSPLOWO2_02_FULL_54_12; assembly: GCA_001819095.1. Classification (GTDB taxonomy): domain Bacteria; phylum Patescibacteriota; class Minisyncoccia; order Phycocordibacterales; family UBA6899; genus MHLP01. The sequence goes on along the minus strand of MHLS01000051.1, from coordinate 14,968 downwards.
CGTTTTGCTGTGGCGTATCACCGGCAACTGCGCGGCCGACTTCCGAAGTGAAAGGCAGGGCGTATTTCTCTTCCCAAGGGAGCGTAGAAGCAAGACAAGACTCGCTATATACTTATATCTATGCGGTTCGTCGTTGTTGCCTGCGCGGGTATTCTGCTCATAACCTTGGGAGTACTTTTTGTCATGCGCGACCGCAGCAGAGTTTTCTCGGTATTGCCAAGCGACACCGCGCAAGAGATTCAACAAAAAGACGGACTCAGCAGACTTCTCGGTCGTTCACGTACCGTAGAAAGCGTCAACGACCCACCCGCAACGTTTGATACACTCGCTTCTTCAACGTTTCCGACGTTACAGCGGTCGGACATACAAGCCGCTCTTGACTACTCCGCCTCGCACAAGGGCGAAGAGGTGCTCATTTTTCAGGACGGGAGAGTCGTCGCGCACGAATCCGAGAACGGATTTAAAAAGGGGACGCCGCATCGACTTGCGAGCGGGACGAAAAGTTTTAGCGGGATCATCCTCGCCGCTCTTATCGATGACGGAATAGTTCCCTCGTTCGACGCGTTCGTTTCCGGTGTCATCAGTGAATGGCAAAACGACGGAGAGTACCCCGCGAAGGCCGAAGTGACACTTCGTCAGCTATTGACGCTTTCAAGTGGCCTCGATCCGGGAGTCATTGCGAGTGTGCCGACATATGATGAGGCAATCGCCTACCCGCTCTTGTCGAAAAATCGCGGGGTGTTCCAGTACGGACCGGCGCCATTCCAGGTATTCGGTGAGTATGTGAAGCGTGTTGTGACGCCGCACGGGTACGCTGATGCATACGACTACCTTACACGTCGCGTACTCAACCCCATCGGTCTTTCCGTGGGACGCTGGTCGATAAGGACGCCCGGCGAACCGGGTATGCCTTCGGGGGCGTACTTAACTGCGACGGAGTGGGTAAAGCTCGGAGAGTTCATGAGAAACGGCGGAGCATTTAACGGTACACCGCTTATCCGCGCCGACCTCCTGAAGGAACTCACGGAACCGTCATCGGAGAAACATCCCGGATACGGGATTACTTTCTGGCTCACCAGCGACAGTGCCGGTGCAATGCTCGGGTCTGCCGACTCCGGCGTTGCCATACCGGGCCACGGTTATAGTGCGGCAGGAGCCGGTAATCAACGGCTTATTGTGTTGCCGGATCACGGTGTTGTTGTTGCGAGGTTTGGCGACGGGGGGCCGTGGGAGGACAAAGTATTCATCGACCTCCTTTTGGGTCTCAATGTGACGCCGTAAGTTTGTCCGCATCAATTTGCCGAGTTTTGGTGTTATACTTCGTATATGCAAAGGATTCGAGTCGGAGTGGTGCGCGGGGGGCCGTCGCCCGAATACGCGATCTCGCTTAAGACGGGCGAGAACGTGCTCAAGAACCTTGATCAGGGGAAGTACGCGCCCATGGATGTGCTCCTTACTACAAGGGGCGAGTGGTACATGAATGGCGCACGCGTCGATCTGGGGACGCTCGCGGAGCAGGTCGACGTCGTTTGGAACGCGCTCCACGGCACTTTCGGCGAAGACGGCAAAGTACAACAGCTTTTCGAATCGTTCGGCATACCGTACACCGGCTCCGGCGTTCTCGCGTCGGCGATCGGCATGAATAAAGAACTTGCAAAAGAACGCTTCAGTGTCGCAGGACTCCGCACGCCCCTAGGCGAGGTCGTGAATTCGGAAGAGGATTTGAGTGATGCGGCGTTCCGGCGTTTCCAGCACGGCCATCTTCCCGTCATGGTGAAGCCGCTCGCGTCGGGGTCTTCGGTGGGCATTACGCTTGCGCGCTCATTCAGCGAACTTGCCGGCGCAATCGAAAAAGCCAGTCAGCACGGCGACGTATTGATCGAGGAGTATGTCGAAGGAACGGATGCGACCGTCGGCGTCGTCGATGAGGGAGAGGGAGATCATTTCGCGCTTCATCCCGTCGAGATCCTGCCGCCTGAAGCGAATGCATTCTACGATTACGATGCGAAGTACGGAGGAGAATCGGAGATGATCTGCCCGGGGCGGTTTGATGCCGACATATCGACCGCGCTTCGCGAGATGGCCATTAAGGCACACCGTGCCATCGGGGCGAGACACTATTCGCGCACGGATTTCGTCGTTTCGCCGAAGGGGATCTATGTCCTCGAGATCAACACGCTCCCCGGCTTGAGCGTCCTCTTCCCGCGCTCGCTTCGCGCAGGCGGTGTAGAATTCCCCGAATTTCTCGATCACGTCGTTGGCCTTGCGCTCGCCGGTCGGTAAATTTCCTCGGTCTATTTTTGCGCTCACGAACATGCAGAAAAAGATCTTACCGGCGATACTGCTCCTCCTTTCGATTGGCTTGGTTTTTTTTGTTTTCGCTAAAAAGGGGCAAGTCGGAAATAATACACCAAGCGAGCGCGCTCCCGCAGAAGTTGTTGAGGAAGAGAGCGCTGTACGTTCGCCGTCCGTGTTACACGTCGCAGTCGATGCGAATGCGAGGATGGGGGAGATGCCCCATGTGTTCCGTCTCGGCGCCTTGGGTATGAAGTGGCCGGGAGCACCTGTGGCGGAGCGATTCTTTAAAGACCAACTCCCCGGAGAATTATTCGTCGGATGGAATCTCGATTTCGCGAGCCGGCTTGATCCCGGCGGGTTGGCTGACCTGCCTTCGCTCGACGCCTTTCTCAAAACATTGCCGTCGTCAAACATGGCGTTGTGGGCCAAGGAGTGGCACAGGGCGGGCGGAGAGGTCACGGTGTCCGCCTTTTGTACACCAAAATGGTTGCGAACGGTAACGGGCGATCTTGACACCAATTGTCATAACCCCCCTAAAGATCTTACCGGATGGAACACGTACATTCGCGGCATTGCAAGTTACTTTCAAGACACCGCAAAGATCCCCGTCGGCTATCACACTTGGGATGAGTCGGACAGCCACTTCTTCCGAGGTCCGCTTAAGGAGTACCTAGATCTGCATAAGGCAACCGTGGAAGCAGTAAGATCCGTTGACCCGCAGGCAAAAATATTCGGCCCCAACAGCGCCGCGTTTTTGGGCGAAAATTTCGAAGAAGATCTGGAGAAGCCGCTGGTGTACCATTTTCTTGAATACAGCAGAAAGCACGATCTGCCGCTTGACGGTCTCACGTGGCATATCTTCTCTCTCGTACCCGAAACCTACGACGACGACGTGGCGCAAGCACGCGCTTGGGCCAAGGAATTCGGTTATACAGATCTTGCCTTCGACATCAACAGTTGGGGGCCACTTGACGCCAACTACAACACCGAAGAGGTCGCCGCTTTTGTCGTTCCGGTGCTCGACGAGATGCAGAGAGCCGGAATAGAACGACATGTTTTCTTTAATCTTTTTGAACATTGGCAGGGCGGGGAAGTGACGCCCGACTCCGAATTTACGGAGGGGGGACTTGGTATTTTCACCAAGGATTTTGTGATAAAGCCCGTTTATAACTCGTTCCGAGCGCTGGCACTCCTCTCCGGAAAGACCGACGGAAAGATCGCCGATCGCGTCGGGGTCTCCATGCCCGACGACGGCTATGTCACAGTTGTCGCTTCGCGTGGTGCGAATCACACGAGGGTCCTTATTGCGAACTTCGTACCGTCGGGGAAGTTTTTAGAGGCCTCCTTGCTGTCCGTTGCACGAGCTTGTCTTGTCGCCGACGGTTATTCGATGGAAGAGTTGAGGGCAATGGCTGGAGAAATGCGAAAGGGTGAGGTGCTTTCCCCGAAGGCAAAAACAGATCTGGAGAAATGTAGTCCCCATGTCGATGCAAAAAAAAGTGAAATGCTCAACTTCTCAAAAACTCCAAGGGAGGTCAGCGTTGCGGTTTCAAATCTTTCCACCGGCAAGCACACGGTGAAGAAATACCTTATCGACGCGGAGCATTCGAATTCCTGTCGATACAACAAGAGCACGGAGCCAAGACCGACCGACACGGCGTGCGGCGTCGGAGGCGCAATAGACAAAGAAGTTGCCAAAGTGAAACAAGAAGCGATAAAGAAACAGGATCGAGACCTGTTTTTCCGCGCCGTTGACGCTATCAATAACAAAAAAGAGGTCGCGCTCGAGACGGTATCAGAAGAGTCCGTCAATATCGCGGATACGACATACACGGAAACGGTCTTTCTTCAGCCGAATGCCGTTCTGTTGATAGAGATCGGGGCGTAGTTTTTGTATTTCCGAAGAGATATGCCCCCTCTCGCGGACTTGTTTGTGGACCCGAGCGGACTCGAACCGCTTGCCTCGTCAATGCGAATGACGCGCTCTACCAGATGAGCTACGGGCCCCTCACCACTTCGTCATGAATCGAGCCGGCAATGCGTTTGCGTAACTCTTTCCATCCGTTTGCGTGGCGTTTCAATTGTGATTCACGAAATTTCGCGTCAGCTCGATTCCGATATGCTTCATAATATACGAGCTGAAAAGGGGTCTTGTGTTTGGTAGAGCGATTTGCTCCTGTGTTGTGTTCCACCAGACGCCTTTTCAAATCGTTGCTATATCCGACATATAATGAACCATCGACATCGCTTTGCAGGACATAAACATAATACATGACGAAGTGGTGAGGGGCTACGGGCCCAGTTGAACTCAAACAATATAGCAAACTAGTGGCCTACAATACAAGGTCGGACCTTAGGAATTAATTCTTCAAGGTCCGACCTTGTATTTTTTCTCCAACTTTTTTGCGTTGGAAGCAGTCAATGACGTGGTCGTTCACCATACCCGTTGCCTGCATGTGCGCATAGATGATCTTCGGGCCGAGGAACTTGAATCCGCGCTTCTTCAGGTCCGCGGCGAACGCTTCGGCCTCGGGTATTGTCTCGGGGTAATCGGCGTTCGTCCGCAACTGGTGGACGATTGGCTTGATCCCGACGAAACCCCATGCATATTCAGCAAAAGAGCCGAATTCTTTCTGCGCTTCGAGAAACCGCGCCGCATTGTTAATCGCTGCGGCGATCTTCTGGCGGTTGCGGATGACGCCCTTGTTCTTGAGCAATGCCGTCATGTTTCGCGCGGTGAATTTAGCAACCCTCTTCGGGTCGAAGTTCGCGAACGCCTTTCGATAGTTCTTGCGTTTGTGGAGGACCGTCCGCCACGAGAGTCCTGCCTGTGCGCTTTCGAGGACGAGGAATTCAAATATCTTTCTGTCGTTATGCACGGGAACCCCCCACTCTTCGTCGTGGTACGTCTCATAGAGAGCATCTCCCGTCGGAACCCACGGACAGCGTTTTTTGATCGTCATCATGAAAACCAGTATATAATGAAACGGAGTGAGTGACTTCTTGCACCATGGACACAAAAATGATCTGGCTCGGACTCTTCGTCGGCTCTACTGTCGGCGGGTTCGTTCCGCTTCTTTGGGGTGACGGAGCCTTTTCGCTCTCCGCAGTCTTCACCAGCGCGGCAGGAGGAATGTTCGGCATCTGGCTCGGATACCGAATGATGCGGGACTGAATTCTCCCGCCTTGGTTACTTATCATGCGCCGCGTGCATGTGTATTTTTGCTTCAACAATATTTTGTGATACTATCCAATATGTTCTTCGCGGGCCCATAGCTCAGCTGGTAGAGCACTACATTTGCAATGTAGGGGTCAGCGGTTCGAATCCGCTTGGGTCCACAACACATGCAAGAAGAAGAGAAACACTCCGAAGGGGGCGCGCAGGAACGACTGCTCTTGGCCCATGTTATTTTCGGCGCGGGCGGACATGAGGGCGAGTATGTCTTGGGGCTC
>MHLS01000051.1:0-9197 GCA_001819095.1 Candidatus Lloydbacteria bacterium RIFCSPLOWO2_02_FULL_54_12 | reverse complement strand
AGCCGCATTGAGATCAACCACAGAAGGGAATACGGGAAGCGAGACGATGCCGTCGTCCATTCCGCGCTTGAAACGGTGTTGTCCGGTTACGGGTATCGCTTGGAGCGCGCGTGAGCGTTTTTCCGGAGTACAATGAACGTATGAAGGAATATCAACAAGAACTTGACGCGTTCTACAAGAAGCACGGCTGGCGCTACTGGTCGCCGCTTGCCATTCTGGCGAGATTGTTCGAAGAAGGCGGCGAGTTCGCGCGTCTCGTGAACCACCTCTACGGCGACAAAAAGAAGAAGGATACGGAAAAAGAGCAAGAACTCGAGGAGGAAATGGGGGATATTATCTACACGCTGATGTGTTTTGCCAACTCCAATGGAATAAACATGGATCGGGCGTTGCGAAAAAGTTTTGACAAAATGACCACTCGCGATAAGGACCGATTTGGCAAAGATTAAGAATACTTCTCCACGTCATTGCTCGGACGTTGTGTAAAATCAGCATTTTCCGCCCGCTACTCGCTCGACGTAGTAAAAATCCGAAATATGCCGCTGAACAATTGTGGTTTATTGACGGGATCGCAAAAATGTGAAAAAATATCAAAAAATTTATCCCCACTTCCTTTTCAACATGAAGAAATATTTTTTCATCGCCATTATTGTTGTTGCAGTTTTTATACTCGTAAGTTCAAGTGAAAAAATATTAGTTACTCCCCAACTGGCCACTGCCACATCGAGTTGGGTGGAATACAGGAACAATCCTATTATCAAATATAAAGATGTCCTCCCCGATATTCTTTGGAACGACCCGTCAGTGATCAAAGAGGGCGATACGTATAAAATGTGGCTGTCTGGCGGGGATCCATCTGCAGATGAGCTTGAGATAAAAATTTATTACGCCATCTCCCGAGATGGCATCAATTGGAGCATTAACAAAGATCCCGTACTCTCTCCCTCCGAAGGAACGTGGGATGGAGCAAGTATTGAAGTCCCTACAGTGCTAAGGGTGGGGAATACGTATCATATGTACTATGCGGCGAATAATGCTAAAGTTTATGAAGCGAATTACAGCATTGGCCACGCAACGTCGAACGACGGAATCAGCTGGACAAAAGACCCGAATAATCCCATCATCAAGCCCCAACCAGACCCTTTAAAGTGGGGATTTTATACAACATCTGAACCAGCCGTTGCGTACTTTAAAAACAAGTTTTATTTGTATTATGTCAGCGCAAAATCAAATTACCCCGAGCCCGGATCACCATTTGGAATAATGGTTGCAACTTCGAAAGATGGAAGTACGTTTACCGATAATCAAATAGCCCACACTCTCACGCCATCTTATGATTCGACCAAATATAGGGGATACTCAACTCCCGCGGCGTATGTGAAGAATGGCGTTGTCTATTTGTACTATCAAGTAGTATATGATCCCGACGGATGGGAGCCAGTCGCCATTTCATCTGCAAAAAGTACTGATGGCATTTATTTTCAGGAAGTAGAAACCAACATATTCACAAAAGGTGGCGGGGACTGGAAAGATCACTCCGTTGGACAACCGACCGTTCTTCAAGATGGCAAGTCCATAAAAATGTGGTTTGCTGGACAGACAGGAACATTTGGATTTTCGAACTTCGGCTACGGTATAGGGTATGCAACCAAACAGTGATTATATGTTGCCTGCGAACCACATTTTCCCGCGCTTCATACGTATCCCGCTGGTTATTGCGGTGGTCATCCTCAATATCTATTTTGTTTTTATTGAACGCTCGTTCACCGTTCTCTACTATGTATTGTGGCTCGGCGGGGTGGGTTATTTCGTTGTGCAGTACCGAGAAGCGATAGTGTTTCATTTGCGGCAATGGAAGATCTCGCCACTTCTCAAATTTCTTATCCTTGGTTACGGTGCCATGCTCGCGGAGGAGTTTATCGTTGGGCTGGTCCATGCGGCGAACGAAGGGCTCTCGCTCGCGACACTTTTGCTTCGCGTCTCACAGTTTTGGGCGTTCAACGTTTTTGCCTTTACCGGCTTTATATTTGGATGGTATTTTTTCATACGGCGCTATTCATATTCTCTCACAGATATTTTCTTCATCAGCGGTCTGTGGGGCCTCTTTTCGGAACATACGCTCTCCTATCTTTCTCAAAATCCGATTGCGGCAGTGCTTCTCATCCTTCCCACTATGTGTACCTACAACCTCATCATCGCCCCGGCGCTCTTCAGTGTCGCCGAACGGGGTACAAAGGTTGTCGGCATCGCGTGGCGCTACTCTTCCACACTTCTTCTGTTTCTCGTTTTTTCCATACCCCCCATGGCGGTTCTCTGGTTTTTACGAAGTACATTTCCCGATGCATTTCCGCCGTGTGAATATATTTCGTGCACATAATAAGGCATATGAAAAACAGCAAAGCGATTGCAACACTCATACTCATAGCGATGTTCGTCCCGGAGGTGCTCACGGGGAGCACGCCGCTATCCGGCTATTTGAATCCGGTCGCACTTGCAATCCTTTTTGTTGGTTACGGACTTGCCGTGCTTGTGATACGCGAATTTGCCGTAAGGAATAATCTCAATTTTGCGGGAATATTTTTGCTGGGTTTTGCATACTCAATTCTGAACGAAGGATTGATCGCCAAAACAATGATATTGAAAGAAGGGCTTTCGATGGCCGAGTATAACGGCTATGCATACGTTTTCGGTATAAGTTTGGCGTGGTCTGCCGCCATTGGTCTCTGGCACGCCGTTTCCTCCGTACTATTTCCCATTCTTGCTGCCCACACGCTGTTTTCCGATGAAAGCGACAAACCATGGGTGAACAAAAAGTTGGCAATTTTTATTGCGGTACTCATCCTCGCGCTTTCGACCACGTTCTTCTTTAATGAGTACAAGGTTTCCGGCACTCTGTCCCAGTTCATCATACTTGCGAGCGCCATGTTCGCACTCGTGTTGCTCTCAAAGAAATTTGGAAGAAAGGGTCTCGACGCAAATTTCGTCGCCCCTCCGTCCGGCGGCGTGGTATGGCTTGGCATCAGCACTTTTTTGTTTCTTTTTCTTTTGCTTTCAAGTATTGTCGCGGGATTGAAATTGTCCCCGATCTTGTTCTTCGCGTTGTACGGGAGTGGAATATGGCTATACCTGCGCGTCCTCAAATCCAAACAATGGATGGATCAAAAAAACTTGCTATTATTTAGCGTGGGATGTTATATTCCCACAGCGCTCACGGGTATCGCTCTCGCTTTTGGTTTTTCGGGGATATTTTTAGAGCGAATCGTGACGGAGGTTGTCGCCACGATCAGTCTCGTCTGGATCGCGAGAAAGATCATCAAAAAATAAGGGCCTATAGTAAAGCGGTATTACGCGGCCATGGCATGGCTGAAGCTGGGGTTCGACTCCCCATAGGTCCACCGTTTTCATCTCGTGAAATAGAAGAACTCGAGGATGATGAGCGCGAACCAACCGATCTGCAGAATGAAGAAGAGGAGTATCTGAATGAGTTCAAGGAATTGTATCCGCGAGGCACTGAAGTTCTCCGCGATAATAGTGTAAATGTCCTCGAGCGATTCGAGTTTTTCCTGCACCCCCTTTTTCCATTCGTCGAGCTTGAATTTCTTTGAGACAAGTTCGTAGAGACGCGCAGAGTACCAGTCGCCGATCAGCTTGATGTCGCGGTCGATCGCTTCATAGTCGGAGATGGCCTGCGTGCGGGCGCTGATCACTTCCTGAAAGGCGCGCACCATCTCGCGGTTGTTCTTGAGCGTATTCTTGAGGAAATGCGCGGTGGTCGTCGGTGTGGTGAGATTCGCAAAGCGGGTCACCTTGTGGAGGCGGTCGTCGAGCAGGCGGTCGAGCGCGCGGAAGCGCAACAACTGGAGGTTTGCCGTCTGAAGGAGGTCGATGACGTCGTCGATCTCACCCTTGGCGTCGAAGACGAAAGCGCCGTCCCAGTCCACGATGACGAGGTCGTCCTTGCCGTACTTGATTTGCTTCGAGAGCGTATACTCGATCTCGTGTTCGTCGAGCGGCAATCGTTCGGACTTCAGAAACGCCGTGATCTCCTGTTTACGCGTCAGGAATTTCTCGGGGTCGCCGTTATAGCCGGCGACCATGGCGACGGAATATTCTTCGCTCATTTCCTTATCGCCGCCGTGCTTTTTTGCGACTGCGTGGCATGCGTCAACGAGTGCTTCGCGCAGGGTGAGCGTCGAGTCGGAAAAGATGTCATCCACCTCCATGCTTGCCTCGACGAGGATGTTGTCGGGCGGGTACGTCCGCACGTGGAAGATGACATCATGTTCACCCACCTTCATCTTTGCCGTTCCGACCTCGAACTGCCGCGGAAGGGCGGTCGCGGTATAACGCGGGGCGCTTTCGAGGAATTTGTATTCGAGGGCAGCTCCTTTTTTGAGCGGTCGTGATTCGGAAACGACAAAGGAGATCAACTTCTGTGTGCCGGGAGCGCGCCCGGCCTTCTCTTCGAGGGGTAAGGACGCCATGACTCCAGTATACACCTGCTTGTGCCTCTCCCGTGGTTTCGAAAATACGTTGATTCTTAGGGCTGGTGGCGTCTTTTAGAGGGTGCTCCCTTTGATCTGTCCGGTTCAGAGTCGTAATGGTGCAGAAGAGCCCTTTTCAGTCGCGACAAGAGGGAGTAGGCTGATTTCATCATCCCACCATGTCTACTTCACCCGAAGACGAGCAGTCGCAGATCGCACCGCAGGAGTCTCACGAAGCCCATCCTTCGCTTGAGGAGATCGTGCAGGAGGCGGGTTTAAGACTGGAAGATCTTGACCCCGAAGTTGTTCTGCGGCTCCAGCTTCTCCATGAGAAGTCGCCGACCCTAGTCGACGAGTATCATGCGCTCCAGATGGAAAAGAAGCTCTTTGGTTATTATGCCGAAAAGGAACCCGCGCGTGCGTACAGTGAGGGTGAGCGAAGGACCATTGAGGTGGGAACGCTCTTCACGGATATCGGGAAGACCGGCCCGAAGGCTGCACGACGTGAAACACAGGAGTGCATCACCGAGATCTTCGGCATCGACAAGAACATCGACCCCCAAACGCCCGTCCTCAAGTTCCTCGAAGAGCACTTTCCGGAGGATCATCCGCAGCGCGTCGTTCTTTTGGGTGAGGCGGGAGTCAAGCCGGATATGACGATGCGCCAATTTTGGAATATGCATAGCGGGTGGACTCTGGAAATCGTGAGCGCGGGCGGGATACCTCCCGAGGCAATTCCCGCCGCGGCGCTTCACCACATGGTCGAAGGAATGAATCCGCAAGGGATTCTCGGGGAAGACGACCGCTTCACCAGATATTACGGGGAGAATGTGGCATTCGACCGTGCGGAAAAGATGGTCATCATGCTCGACAAATATGACGCGGCGCGTCGCAGAGGCTCCAAGACGCACGAAGAGGCGATCGCGTACCTTAGGACCCACCTCGGCAACAACACGCACTTCAAGGATGACGAGGAGTTTTTGAAACTCATCGACGACATCGCCGTCGTACTTAAAGACCATCCCGGTTACGCGAACTGACCAACAATGAACGGATCGCCCGAAAATATATCGCGCAGGGAGTTTCTCAAGGCCGCCGCAGTGGGCGGCTTACTGCTCAGCGAGTTTGTCCTGCCTGCCTCGGCGCGTGCTGCGCTTGAAAAGTTGCTCAACTCCCAGGAATATTACAATGAGACCCTCGAAGAATTACTCACCCGCCTTGAACTGGCGGTGTACGAAAGCGACACCGAGGTCATGTGGGCGTGGGTAGAGCGTGGAGGGAAAAGTTACGCGATGAACATTCTTCACAAGGCGACCGACCGTACGGCACACGGTGTCAATCTGACGCCGCTTCACGAGGACCGCGCGGTCGAAAAAGCGTACTTGCTCCACACGCATCCCGCCGCTCTTTTTCTCGTCGACCCGAAATTCCCGCGCGCAAAGGCTGAACAGATCGTGAGAGAAAGGGAGAGTAGGTACGCCCGGATCCCTTCCTCGGGCGACATCATGGAAATGGTCGCCGATCGCGTTCGCCTCAACGAAATGAATCTCAAGCGGGAGATTAAGCATTTTGTCGTTGAGCCGTCCGGTGTCTGGTCCTATGACGCCGACCTAGCGCATCCCTTCTTCAAAGATATTTTTAGTGGTACTCCCGAGGGAGACACACAGGCAGAAATGGCGAGAGGCAATTGGTCGCTCGGTATGACCCTCCAGGGCGCTCTTGAGGATTGGCAAGAGCGTTTGAACGGCGAGAAGGGGATGAGCGAGGAAACGCGCAAAGAGTTCATCGCCGTTTTTGCAAAAGAATACGGTGTTACTTTTTCTTACACACCGAGGGCGGCGACATAGTGGGTTGTTACACCGCTCTCACGTCTTCGGATTTTTCCCTGCGAGGTCTCATCCACAGTGAGTTCTCTGCTTTCACGGGGTATAATGGGAAGATCATGAAACTCGCATATACGAGTAAGCTCGGCTGGCCGCTTCTTCTTGCGCTATCTTTCGCGCCACTTCTTATCTGGGCGCTTTTTCCGTACTCTTTCGACCAACGCTTTTTGCGCGGCGGCTCATTGAATTATGCCATGACGATGACTGCCGTGGGACAGGCGCTCGGTCTCTCCGGCATGGCGATGTTCGCGCTCAATCTCGTGCTCTCGGCGCGCCTAAAATGGCTTGAGAGCATCTTCGGTGGAATGAACAAGATCTACATCGCGCACCACATCCTAGGGGGTCTCGCGTTCATACTCCTGCTCCTCCACCCGCTTTTTCTTGTGGCACGCTATCTTCAGGCGGAAGGCGGGGCGATCAAAGCCGCGCTCGTCAACTATGTGTGGAGTCCGAGCTGTGCCGCGAACTTTTCGCTGTTGAATCCCGACTGTTCGACGACCTACGGCGTGACCGGCCTTGCGCTCATGATACTCTTTCTAGTCCTCACCTTCTTCGTCAAACTTCCGTACCAGACGTGGAAGCTCACGCACAAGTTCCTCGGCCTCGCATTCTTCTTCGCGTCGCTCCATGTGCTCACGATACCGAGCGATGTGACCACGGTCGCCTACCTCAAGTACTATATGTTTGCGCTTGTTGCCGCCGGTTTTCTCGCCATCCTCTATCGGACGGTGCTCGGCTTCATCATCGTACCGCGATTGGAATATGTCATTGACGAGGTGAAGGTGGTGAACGAAACGGTGAGCGAGGTCGTCATGCATCCGAAAAATGAAAAAAAATGCATCCGCTACGTTCCCGGACAGTTCATCTTCATCGGTTTTCCCGACGTCTCCGGCCTCGGGGAAGTGCATCCATTCTCGCTTTCGTCGCAACCGGATGACTTGTGCATCTCCATCGGCGTGAAAGCGCTCGGCGACTTTACAAGGCGTCTGCGCGAGCTTCGGCCGGGTATGCGCGCCGTCGTCGAGGGGCCCTTCGGGCGCACCTCATACGTCTACTACCCGCGCAAGTCGCAGATATGGATCGCCGGCGGGATCGGCATCACGCCGTTCTTGGGTATGGCGAGAAGCTTAAAGTCTGACGACGGCTACAAGGTCGACCTCTACTATTCCGTCGTTGACCGGAGTGACGCGGCGTTCCTCGATGAGCTCGGAAATCTTGCGGCGCGAAATCCGAATCTGCGCCTCGTCCCGTGGTTCTCGAGGGAGAAGAGTTTTTTGACCGCCGAGGCCATCGTGAAGGAAAGCGGAGGTGTGCTCGGTAAGGAGATCTTTCTCTGCGGTCCGCCGCCGATGATGAAGGCGCTTAAGGCGCAGTTCGGAAAGTGGAAGGTCCCCGTTGCCAATATTCACTCGGAAGAGTTTTCCCTCAATTAGTCGTCAGTCGCTAGTCTCTAGGAAATTCAAATGCGAACACACACCCTTATTCGTATGAAGTATTCAAACTAGTGACTAGTGACTGACGACTAGTGACTTCTCTTTACCATGTGGATCAAAAACGCCGTCGCATTTACGCTCACGATATTCGCCGCCGCCGTCATCCTCTTTGTGGCGATCGGATTTTTCGGGATTTAATATTTGCACAAACACAGAACTGTCCTTGGTGCAAACGAAAAAATACAAGGTCGAACCTTGAGGAAACTGCTTTAAGGTTCGACCTTGTATTTCTATCTGCGCTATCGCTCGACGGGGTAGCCGCGTGCGACCCACTCGCTCCATCCGCCGAGCACATTGATCGCGCCTTGGTGGCCGTTTCGTGCAAGGAGTGCACACGCCCTGCCGCTTCGCCCGCCGGAGTGGCAGAGGAAGTAGACCTTCGGATACCGCTTGAGTTCGTCGACATGCTCCGCCAGTTCGCTCATGGGAATATGGCGGAAACCGGCGATGTGTCCTTTCTCCCATTCGGTTTTTGTGCGCACGTCGACGAAAAGCACTCCTTCGGCGGGTTGTTCAAGGGCTTGGCGCAATTCCTCGACGCTTGCGGTCGCCCCCGATCCATGAGTAAGCAATTTGGTGAGGCTGTCCCACATAATGATTTCATTCTTTCAAACGGGGGCATATAATACAAGGATGTTCGGAAACATGACGAGAGAAAAGATTGATTCGCTCTTCCGCAACTTCGTCTTCGGCGTGGAGGACAGTCTTGTTTCCACAGTTGGGCTTCTTTCGGGCGTTGCCGCGGCGGGAGAGCCATCGAAGACGATCATTCTTGCCGGCGTCGTTCTCATATTCGTTGAAGCCTTTTCCATGGGCATCGGGAGCCTTCTTTCCGATAACTCCGTGAGAGAACTCGACAATAAGGAAGGCATACCTCTCTCGCGGTCCCTTTCGGGGGGCGTGACGATGTTCGTTTCTTATTTCATCACGGGATTCATTCCGCTCGCCCCGTACCTTTTTCTTAGCCGCGACGTTGCTTTCCCGACGTCTATTCTCGCCTCGCTCGTCGCGCTTGCCCTCCTCGGAATTTTCTCTGCGCGGGTTGCCCACATTTCTGTCGTCAAAAAAGCAATACAAATGGTCGTCCTTGGCGGATCGGCGATCGCGCTCGGAGTTCTCGTCGGCTACGTCATCAATTAGACACTCATCAACGTGGCCCCCCAGGGTCAAAATACAAGGTCGAACCTTAGGAATTGATTCTTCAAGGTTCAGCCTCGTATTTTATAGCCAAACTACTTGACAGGATTCTTCATTCATGCTAAATTCTGGGATAATACCCAAAATCACCGGTTTGTTTTGAATGTTTCACCTTGCCACTGAGCCATAAAACAGATATT
>MHLS01000050.1 GCA_001819095.1 Candidatus Lloydbacteria bacterium RIFCSPLOWO2_02_FULL_54_12 | reverse complement strand
AGAAAAAGGGTACAAAAAACACCGGGGAATAAACCGGTGATTTTGGGTATTATCTCTTTACTCGCCACAACATGGCTAAACCTTTAAAAATATGCTATAATCATTGTCATGAAAGCGAAGAAAAAAAATAACAAAAGTAAAAAAATGGGGGTAGCACCCATCAAGTTTCGTCAGTCACTTTTTTGGGACGTTAATCCCAAGACGATCGACCTTAAGAAGCATGCTCCGTACCTCGTTGAGCGGGTTGTTGAATTGGGAAATGATCGCGAGGCAAACTGGCTTTACCACTACTATCCCCACCCTCTGCTTCGTCGAATAGTGAAAAACTCTCGCGCATTACACCCATCAAGCCGCGCACTATGGAACGAACTTCTCAAGAAATAAATTGGCATCTTGCGGCGCTTCCTCGCGCAACACAGCGCGCCATTCGTGTGCTTGCGGAGGCAAAGTGGCTTTCACGGTCTTCTTGGTATCTCGCAGGCGGCACCGCGCTCGCACTTCAAGCGGGGCATCGTCAGTCGGTTGATTTGGATTTTTTTATCCACGAAAAAGACTTCGTGCTCAACAATCTTTTGAAAAGATTTTCAAAAGAAAAATGGGTAACCGACATCGCGAAAGAGGATACCGTTTATGGTCGGCTTGAGGGGGCAAAAATAAGCTTTATTGCGTATCCCTTTTTTGTCCCGCAAGATATGCCACTGTGGTATGGGAATGTGCGGGTACTCACTACTCGTGACATCGCGGTCATGAAAATTATTGCGATAAGCCAGCGAGGGCGGAAGCGTGACTTCATTGATCTGTATTGGTACACAATGCACAAAGAATCGCTGCTCGATGTTATACAGCGGCTACCCAAGCAATATCCGACCGTTGCGCACGACTATCATCACATTCTTAAAAGTCTTGTGTATTTCGACGATGCCGAGGGCGACCCCATGCCGGAGATTTATTTCAAGGCCGACTGGAAGACAGTCAAGGCATACTTCCGCCGTGAAGTACCGCGGATTACGAAAGAGCTCTTGCGGCTTCACTAATCTTTTCCACAAACCATTCGCCCGGAGTAGAAAAACTCATTACGGAAAACCTCGCGGAACATTCACCTGCGACACCTCGAACGCTCGTGCGGATAGCAAAGAGTCTCTACAGGACTCCCGTGGAGGGATTCGCGACCTCTCTGCTTTTGGTTTCAATAATCTTCATGGTTTTTACTGTCGTGCGGAAATGGAGAAAAAATATCCAAGGTGCCACCCGAAATTTCTAAAACTTATCTATATGACGGGGTCCTAGTTTTGCGCGTTTGGTTATCGGGGCGCTTTTTGTGTTTCTCGGAATGCCGCCCATGTGCGGATGAACTCGGTGTCATTCATCTCGTTCAGATCGAGTGCGCGGTCTTTCCATCGGAGAAGCAGTTCCGGCTTCGTGCTCCGCAAATGCTGGTAGAACCGGTCGAATATCTCCCCATTGTCATCCAACCAGCCGATGATGTCCGCGCTTTCGTAGGCGGGGTATTCCGACCGCTCGATGCGATGGAGGTACTCTTGGAGTTCGTTCTTGAGGAGCACCCACTCGTCTTCGTTCATTTGCGCAAGTTCGTTATCAAGAAGCGCCTCGACGGGGGGAAGTACGTCGTCGATATCATCGTCCGCCATTTTGTCCTCCTTTGATGTCATTCGCCGTATTATATACCGATATCTGCTCCGATAGGCAAGTTGAATAGAGACTCTCGTTATTGAAGAAGAACCCTATACCATCCGCAGACTGAGTTGCAGGACAGGGCTTGCTTTCACAAGTACAAGGTGGAACCTTGAGCATCAGTTCCTAAGGTTCCACCTTGTACTTGTGAGCAAGGGGACATTATACTTGCCAAGCGAGTGCGGTCTCGCGCGGGGAGGGGAGGAATTCCGCGCGGAGATGTTTTTTCAGGGCCTCAAAGACCTCTTTGTCCTTGGGGTGGGTGAGGAGGTCGGATACTTCGTTCACGGGCACCCAGCGTGCTTCCGGATTCATCGGGTCTTCGGGTGCAAGTGTTTCGTACTCCGTCGTGAAGAGAAAGAGCGTGATCTCGCGCATCTCCGCCGTGTCGCCCGGATCGCGTTGTATGCGATCGCGTTCGTAGGTCGCAAGTTTTCCGACGGCGTAAAGTTCGTCCTCGGGGATACCCGTTTCTTCGCGGATCTCGCGTATCGCGGCGCGGAGGAGTCCTTCGCCGTGCTCGACGTGCCCTTTGGGTAGTGACCAAGAGTTGTGGTTTTGATTCACCACGACGACGCCGAACTTGGGATTCCATACGATACCTCCGGCTATCTTGACCATACAGTTTTATTGTATCAGCGTTTGCTTGATGAGGACTTCAGGGTGCGACAGGGGAAGTCTGACAAGGCGGGGATAACTCTCTCACTTTGGGGTCGCCGTATGCAAAAACAAACCTCTTTTGAAGGAGTTTTCCACATGCGCCGAAGGGGTGCTTGTGCTATTTTTGTGCCTTGACCCGCTCGCGGATACGTTCCACGAGGGCTTCAAGTGACCATTCGCTTTTGATCAAAAAGTCCGTCGCGCCGAGTCCGGAGACTTTGGCTATCGTCTGCGCATCGATCGAGTTGGTGAGCACCAAGACGAGGACATGTTTTCCCCACGCTCCGGAACTCCGCAACTTCGAAAGCATGGTGACGCCGTCCATGATGGGCATGAAAATATCAAGCAAGATGATCGAGGGGTGCTTTTCCGTCGCAAGCTTAAGGCCTTGTTCGCCGTCGACGGCTTCGTAGACCTCGAATCCTTCATCCGAAAGCTTGTCGTTCAAGACCTTGCGGAGCGCCGTGTCGTCTTCGACGACGAGAATGCTGTTCTTTTTGTCCTTTTCCATGACGTGGATTATTTCCTTTTTTATTAAGATCCGCTCACTCAATTCAATCAATCCTCGATACTCACCCTATAATCATATCGGTTTTCTCTGTTTGGGCAAGTGGCGTTTGCGACTGGCTGTGCGCGGCATACAAGGCGGAAGACGGCCTAAGGTCTCTCCTTGGCCTTGAAAGGTGAGACCTTGGAGAAGTTGGCCGCCTTCCGCCTTGTATGCCAAGCGTGGTCTCGGGTTTGCCTTTTCGCCTGTTCGGTATAGGATGACGTTATATGGCCAAGGTCATCATTTGCACGGGAATCTCCGGTTCCGGGCGCAAGGAATACCTCGACAGTTTTGCCGAATACTCCGCCAAATTGGGGAAAAAAGTGAAGGTGCATCACGTAGGCCAGCTCATGATCGAGCGTGCAAAACGCGACGGTCTCAATATCACTACGAAGAATATCCTCAACACCAATCGCCACACCATGCAGGCACTGCGGAGCGGGGTCTACGAAAGTATTTTGCGCAGTTTCAAAGATGACCACAAGAAGTACGACCTCATCATCGTCTCCATCCACGGATTCTTCTACTGGAAGAAGACCTTTCACCACTCCTACGATCATCACTATATCGCCCGCTTCAAACCCGACCTCTTTATCACGGTCATGCGTGACCCGGTTGACGTGCGGGAGGCACTCGCGGGGCGCGACCAGTGGAAGCGCGAACGGTTGACCGAGCAGGAGATCTCGCTCTGGCAGAACGTGGAGACGGAGGTGATCGCTACGTGGGCGGAGTTCTCCGGCTGCCCCTACTACGCCTTCTTCAACGTCCAGCGTCTCTGCACGCTCTACAAACTTGTATTTATGCCGGGCATGGAATCGACGTATATTTCGATGCCGATGACGCACATGATGGAGGGGAAGAATCGTGCTCGCGTCGATCGCTTCATCAAAAAACTGGAGCAGTATTTCGTGGTGTTCGTCCCGAACATCGGAAAAGGAAAGATCCCCGAAGTGTCGCAGGAACTTTCCAAAAAGAACCACGCGCAGTACACCAATTCATACCAAATGGTGAAGGTCGATCTCGACATCCTATTGCGACAGTCCAAGCGCATCATCGTCTTCTTTCCCAAAGCGGTCTCTTCGCCCGGTGTCATCAACGAGCTCCGCGAGGCACATGAGACAAATAAAGAGGCGTGGCTCATCTACCCCCTGAAATCCGCAAGCCCGTTCCTCATCTACTACTACGACCGGTCATTCCTGAACGAAAGGCAATTTTTCCAATTCCTTGAGCAGGAGAAAAAAGGCGCGCCGCAATTCAAGCATAAGTTGGACTAATTGTTGGAGGTGTCCAAGGTCCGAAGAATTCCAAGGGCAACCCTTAAGAATTGTTTCCTCAAGGGTTGCCCTTAAGCCGGACCCTGGAACACAACACACCAATCGCACATGAACGACAAGAATATCATCATCAGTGTTGCGGCACTTCTCTTTGTTGTCGGGGCGGTGCTGTATAACGTTTCAGGAAGAGAGAGCCCGACGGCCGATGTGTCGAAGGTCGCACCCGTCCTCTCCTCGCCCGTTGCCGTCTTCGCGCAATGTCTGAAAGACAGCGGCACTGTCTATTATGGAGCCTTCTGGTGTCCGCACTGCCAAGCACAGAGCGCGCTTTTCGGCGACGCAAAGGCGCTCCTCCCGTACGTCGAGTGCTCGACGCCTGACGGACAAAAACAGACGGATGTCTGTATCGCAAAAAAGATCGGTGGGTATCCGACGTGGGAGTTCGCCGACGGTTCGCGCGTTTCCGGCGAACAGACATTCGCGCAACTTGCCGAGAAGTCCGGCTGTCCGGCACCGCCGAGCGAGTAATCTAAAATACAAGGTCCGACCTCGGGATCGATTCTTAAGGTCGGACCTTGTATTTTCGAAGACTGACGGAAATCGCAAAATTCACCCCTAAGGTTCGACCTTGTATTTCTCTTTAATATGGACATTGGGTATTACTTTACGAAGTTGCTTGCATTCGCGACCTTGGTCGGGAATCTCCTTACGCTCGGCCTCCTCATCTTTTTTGTTGTCCGTCGTTCGTTGTTCGATCGTGCGATGGTATGGCTCGGCGAGCGGGGGATAGCACTCGGGCTTTTTATATCCTCGGCATCCACCGTCGGCAGTCTCATCTACTCGGAGGTCGTGGGATTTCCCGCATGTATCCTCTGCTGGATACAGCGCATCTTCATGTATCCGCAGATGTTCCTTTTCGGTCTCGCTTTTTGGCGGAAGGAGCGCTCGGTCGCTCCGTACATGTTCCTTCTCTCGTTCTTGGGCGGCGCCGTTGCGCTCTATCAGTGGGTGAAGGACATGCTTCTCGTGTACTCGCATACGACGCTTCCGTGCGTCGAGGTTGCGGGCCTTCCGTCGTGCGACAAGATCTACGTGCTCGAACTGGGTTATATTACGATCCCCATGATCGCGTTGAACGCCTTCATCCTGCTCGCGGTCGTCATGTGGGCAAGTATGCGCTACGCGAAGAACCCCGAGTGATATAATCAGGCGCGTGGAGCACAAACGCATACTTATCGTCGGCGGAGGTTTTGCCGGCATTTCCGCCGCGCTCGTCCTCGACCGGAAACGGCTTCCCGGTGTTACGGTGACGCTCATCACCGAGCGACCGCACTTCGAGTATCACGCCGCCCTCTACCGGCTGGTTACGGGCTCCTCGCCGCTTGAGGTGTGCATTCCGCTTCGCGAGATCTTTGCGGAAAAGAATGTCGAAGTGGTTGAAGATCGCATCACCGAACTAAGGCGCGACCAAAGGACCGTCGTCGGTTTTTCCGGTGCCGAGTACCGATATGACCACCTCGTGCTTGCACTGGGGAGTGAAACAAACTATTTCGGCATCCCCGGGCTCAAGGAGTACTCGCACGGAATGAAATCCGTGACCGAAGCGCTTCGGCTGAAACAGCACATCACTGAGGCGCTCCTTACCTGCAAGGTTGATTTTGCAAATAAGGTCGAGCAGATCTGCGATGCGAATTTCGTTGTGGTCGGTGCGGGCGCGACCGGAGTTGAGATGGCAGGGGAGCTTATCGTTTACGCGCGGAAACTCGCATTGGAACATGGCGTCGACCCCTCCCTTATTTCCGTCGAACTGATCGAGGGTGCGGGCAAGATCCTCCCCGCGCTTCCCGCTGCGTTCACGGGCCGCATCGAACACCACCTGCGCGGACTCGGGGTGAACATATTTCTCAACCGCACGATAGAGCGCGAGGAATGCGAGGAGATCTTTTTGCGGGATATGAAGATGCGGACGAAGACCGTCATATGGACCGCCGGAGTGCGCGCGGCACACTTGTACGAGGCGTGGGGGCTTCCTATCGACAAGCGCGGCAAGGTTGCGGTCGACGGGTATTTGCGCCTCAAGGACGATGCGCGGGTGTTCGTCGCGGGCGACGGTGCCGCGACGATATATTCCGGCTGGGCGCAGACGGCACTGTACGACGGGAAATATATCGCGCATGTCATTGCGACGCATCTAAGGTCCGATCTTGGGATGTCGCATGAAACGAACGTAACATTGCCTCTCTACCGCCCGAAGCCGCCCGTGAACGCGATTCCCGCGGGCCCCGAATGGGCGGGCGTGCTCTGGGGAGGGATGCGCTTCTACGGCAGGGTCGGCTGGTGGTTGCGCCGTCTCGCGGACCTACAGATCTTCCTCCGGCTTCTTCCCGTTTCGAAAGCGTGGAAAGCATTTAAGAACGGGTCGAGCATTTGCGAAACGTGCAGTGTTTGTTCCGTAGAAAAAACAGCCCCTTAGGCGGAAGCACAAGGTGGAACCTTAAGAATTGCTCCCCAAGGTTCCCCCTTGTGCTTCCGCCGAGCGGTCGTTGCTGTTTTTGTTTTCCGTGGTAGTCTCCCGAATAGTAGCACAAGACGGCAAAATCGACTTTTGACAACACAAAGGAGAATATCGGTGAGAGACACACAGCGGCCTTCGATAACGTATGTGCTTGCGTCGGATGTAGGCCAAGACCGGCTCGGCGCACGCGTGCGTTTTGCATACGAGGGAGAGACGTTGAACGACGAAGGTGTGGTAAGACACGAGGACGGTCGAAAGGAGATCGTTCTTCGTTACGGCACGCCGTCCGAAATGACGCGGCGCAAGTTGGTCACGCTTGTACGCAATATAGTGAAGAGTGCCAAGTCGTCCGGCGAGAAGCGTATCATCCTTTCGCTCGACGACCTCTACGGACGCTGTTCGTCTAGAATGGTATCCGACCCGACGGACCTCGTGTCCCTCGTCATCACGAATATCGAGATGGCGAATTACGAGTTTGTCGCGTACAAATCAAAGCCCAAAGACGGATGGAAATTCCTCGAGGAGGTCGTCTTTGTCGGCACCGTGCGTTTCATGGACGGCATCGGGCATGGGAGGTTGGTCGGGAACGGCGTCAACCTCATGCGGGATCTCGGCAACACGCCGGCGTTCGACCTCACGCCGCGTCGGCTTGCGTTCGAGGCGGAACTCGCATCGACGGGACTTCCCGTCAAGTTTCGTGCGCTCGGCGTTGAAGAGATGCAAACCCTCGGCATGGGCGGGGTCTTAGGCGTGGGCGTGGGCTCGGTGAACAAGCCGTGCTTCGTCATCATGGAGTACATGGCCGGCCCCCCCGACGAAAAGCCGATCGTACTCGTCGGGAAAGGTGTCACCTTCGACACGGGAGGCATCTCCATTAAGCCCTCCGAGGGCATGGAAGAGATGAAACTCGACATGTTGGGCGGCGCCTCCGTCATTGCTGCTATCGTGACCGCAGCGCGGTTGGGGCTGAAGAAGAACGTCGTTGCGCTGGTCCCCGCCGTCGAGAACATGCCGTCGGGATCCGCCATTCGTCCGGGCGATGTACTCACCTCGCTTTCGGGGAAAACGATGGAGGTCTTGAACACCGACGCGGAAGGCCGCCTTATTCTTGCGGACGCGCTCGCCTATGCCGGAAAGTTCTACGATCCGCGGCTGGTCGTTTCCGTCGCGACCTTAACCGGCGCGGCCTGCGTTGCGCTCGGCACACACGCTTCGGCCCTTTTTGCCGCCGACGATGCTATCGCCGCGACAATGACCCTACTTGCCGAAGAGAGCGGCGACTATGTCTGGCGCATGCCCTTGTGGGAGGAATACGATGATGAGGTCAAAGGCGCGGTCGGCGATGTGCGCAATACGGGCAAAAGCGGGCGTTACGGGGGCGCGATCGCTGCGGCGAAGTTCTTGGAAAAGGCCTCGGTCATCACGCATCCGTGGGCGCATATCGACATGGCACCGCGCATGACCTCCGCAGACGGCGATCACCTTGCAAAGGGTGCCGCCGGGGACCCGGTGCGCTTGCTGGTGCGTTTGTTGGAACGGTACACCGCTTGATCGGGTGTGCGTATCAGAGATCGGAAGCTTCTCCACGCGGAGAAGCTTTTTAATTTGGTGTTTTGCTGTTGAAAAATGAGGTAAGGGGAGTAAGATGGGTGGATATTAACGCTAAACGCGTCCTTATGAAGTACACGTTCACACCCAAGGCATTAAAAAACAAAGACATCGCGACGGTTACGCTCGCGACGACGGCAAGCGATGTGACAGTGAGGACATCCGACGGACGGACGGTGATCGAGCTTGGCGTGGGAAAGCGCGAGGAGATGACGCGGCGCAAATTGGTCAACGTCATCCGTAAGATCGTTTCGCTTGCGAAAGCGGCGAACAAAAAGAAAGTTGCGCTCGACTTTTTTGATCTGGTCTTTCCGCATCTCCACATGACCCCGACGGAGTTGGGCGAGATGCTCTCGACCAATCTTGAGATGGCGAATTTCGAATTCGTGAAATATAAGTCGAAGCCTAAAGAAGGATGGAGCACGCTCGCGGAGGTTGTCGTTCTGGGAAAACTGGGGAGTGACGTCGAAAAAGCGGTGCGAAAAGGGAAGATGATCGGCGAGGAAGTGAACAAGACGCGCGCGCTCGCGAACACTCCCGGAGGTGCAATGACACCGGCGATACTTGCGCAGTCGGCCGCCGAAGCAGCAGAAGGACTTCCCATTACCACGACCGTGCTTGGCGTCCGCGAAATGGAAGAACTCGGCATGGGGGCGGTCTTGGGCGTCGGTCGCGGTTCAGATGAGGAGCCGAAGTTCATCGTGATGGAATATTTCGGCGGAATGCCCGACGAAAAGCCGGTCGTCTTGGTCGGGAAAGGTGTCACCTTCGACACGGGCGGTCTCAATCTGAAGTCGGATACGAACATGTATGAGATGCACATGGACATGTCAGGCGGCGCCGCGGTCATCCACGCGCTCTCCCTTGCCGCGAAGTTGAAATTGCAAAAGAACGTTGTTGCGCTGGTCCCCGCCGTCGAAAATATGCCGAGCGGCTCGAGTTACCATCCCGGCGACGTGCTTCAGGGAATGTCGGGAAAGACCGTTGAGGTCCTGAATACCGATGCGGAAGGCCGCGTCATCCTCTCCGACGCGCTTTGCTATGCGCAGAAGTACAAGCCCCGACTTGTCGTTGACGTTGCGACCTTGACTGGCGCGATCCATGTCGCCTTGGGCGCGCATGCGTCCGGACTCTTTACGAAGGACGAAGAACTCGAGGGATACTTCCGCAAACTCGGAGAAGAAAGCGGCGACTATCTCTGGCCGATGCCTTTGTGGGACGAATACGAAAGCGAGATTAGGGGGACATTCGGCGACTGGGCGAATACCGGCAAGAGCCGTTACGGCGGCGCGATCAATGCGGCACTCTTCCTCTATCAGTTCACGAAGGACGAAAAAGGAAAAGAGGCGTACCCGTGGGTGCATCTTGATATCGCTTCGCGCATGACTTCCGCCGACGGGGAATATCTCGCGAAAGGTGCGGCGGGCACTCCCGTACGACTCTTAATAAAATTACTGGAACGTTTTTAGCAGCGGGTTTATCGCGTCTCTTACAAATCCAAGGTGGAACCTTGCCTGCCTGCGCGAGGACGCTCGCGGGCGGGGGGATTGATTCCTAAGGTTCCACCTTGGATTTCTCGAATTTGAAATGCGGCCTTGTCCTTGAGGCTTATTCGTGTTAAACTATATGTCCCATGAGATCGTCTTTTCACTATCTGAAATCGCATAAGTTTTTTATATTTGTCGTTGTTCTTGCCCTCCTTGGCGGTGGTGTCTTTTACTTCAAGTCGCCCGCTCTTCCTACCTACGAGACGGCGCGCGTGGAAAAAGGCGATGTAATACAAGAGGTTTCCGTAACCGGTCGCGTGGAGAGCGAGCGGGAAGTTGCGCTTGCATTCGAGCGCGGCGGGCGGGTGGTGGCGGAACCCGTCCAAGTCGGTTCGCGCGTCGGGCGGGGCGACGTCCTCGTTCGTCTGGATTCTTCCGAACTGGCCGCGTCACGCTTGCAGGTAGAGGCGAATCTTGACTACGAAATAGCGACGCTCGCACAGCTCCAAAAAGGCGCGAGACCCGAGGATATTGCAGTAAGCGAAGCAAGAGCAAAGAGCGCGGCGGTGTCATTAGACAACGCCATGAACGGTGCGGTCGATACGGTACGCGGCGCCTACTCTGCCGCCGATGACGCGGTGCGGAATAAAACGGATATCGTCTGGCGTAACCCGCGCACGCTCAATCCGGAGTTGATCATTCCGGCGACCGATTCGGCGCTTGCGAATAGCCTTCCGGCGCTGCGTGTCGAAATAGAGAAAACACTCAATGAACTCACGTCCATCGCGAAGGCGGCCGAAGAGGCGAGTGATGAGACCGCTCTCACGACGCATCTTGAAGCGACCGAAAAAGCGCTGTTTGCGATCAAAGAGTATCTCAACAAGCTCGCGCTTACCGTAAACGGCCTCTTCCCTTCGTCGTCCCTTACGCAGGCTTCGATTGACACTTACAAGGCGAACGTTGCGAGTGCGCGGACGAGCATCGAGGGGACACTCTCGGCGCTTTTGGGTGCGGAGAAAGAGATACGTTCCGCGGCGAGCGCTCTCGCGGTCGCAAACGACGAGTTGGCACTCAAACGGGGCGGCCCGACCGGCGAGGCTATTTTGGCGCAGGAAGCGAAGATCGCCTCCGTCCGTGCCTCACTTGCAAACTACGACGTCCAGATCGCGAAGATGACACTCACGACGCCCTTTTCGGGTGTGGTCACGAAACAATCGGCAAAACTCGGTGCGACCGTGGCGCCGAACGAACCGCTCCTCACGATCCAAAGCAACGGCGCGTTCAAGATCACCGCCAATATTCCCGAAGTGGACGTCGCGAAAATCACCATCGGCGACAAGGCGGAGGTGACGCTCGATGCCTACGGTGATACCACGGTGTTTCCTGCTGCGGTCTCGTCTATTGATCCTGCGGAGACGGTGATCGAGGGAGTACCGACGTACAAAGTGACCCTCTACTTTAACGACAGGGACGAGCGGGTCCGCTCCGGCATGACGGCGAATCTCGACATTTTGACGGAGAAGCGCGAAGGCGTTCTTCGGATTCCTACCCGCGCGGTCACGACCAAAGAAGGAAAAAAGGTCGTGCGAGTTACGGATGTTTCGGGACTGCGCGAAGTCATCGTCGAGACCGGCTTGCGCGGTTCCGACGGCACCGTCGAGATCGTCGCCGGTCTTTCGGAGGGAGATGAGGTGGTGACATTCGAAGGGAAATAATACGGTGATGCTAAGGTTGAGCGCATACAAGGTCGAACCTTAGGAATCAATTCTTCAAGGTTCGACCTTGTATGCACGCTATATGCCGCTTATCGAAGCAAAACAACTGAAGATGATCTATGCCTCCGAGGGTGCGCCTACCGTCGCCTTGGGCGGGGTCGACTGCACGATCGAAAAGGGCGAGTTCGTCGCGGTGATGGGCCCCTCCGGCTCGGGGAAGTCCACCTTGCTTCAGATACTCGGCCTCTTAGACCGCCCGACCGAAGGGGAGTATCACTTCGACGGAAAGTCGGTGGCAAAATATTCGGACGACGAGCAGGCGGAACTGCGCAACCGCTCGATCGGTTTCGTTTTTCAACAGTTCAACCTTCTGGCGCGCACATCGGTCTTGGAGAACGTAAAGTTGCCGCTTGCATACTCTTCGGTGCCGCAAAAGGAATGGGATTCCCGCGCAAAAAAGCTCATTGAAGCGGTCGGGCTCTCGCATCGCATGTATCATGAACCGAGCCAACTTTCCGGCGGCGAGAAACAGCGCGTCGCCATCGCGCGCGCTTTGGTGACCAACCCGGAAATAATCTTTGCCGACGAGCCGACGGGCAATCTCGACAGCGCCTCCGGCGCAAAGGTTATTGAGATATTACGGAAACTCCACAACGAAGACGGACACACCGTGGTCTTGATTACCCACGACGAAGCGGTCGCACGCGAGGCGAAGCGCGTCATTGCGCTCAAAGACGGCATGATCGTTTCGGATACCGTTACGGTGCATGCATCGAAACGTTAACTGCACATCCAACCGACCTATGAAATTACAATTCACGCTCCATACCGCCAACCGCGCTATCCGTGCCAACAAGGTCCGCTCGGGACTCACCGTCTTGGGCATCGTGATCGGCATTACGGCAATCATGCTCATTGTGTCTATCGGAGAAGGGGCGCAGTCGCTTATTTTGGGGCAAATAGAGGGGCTTGGCGCCGAAACCATCGTGCTTCGGCCCGGACGGGAACCGAAGGGACCGACCGACTTCGCGCAGACGCTTTTTTCGGATTCGATCAAAACGCGCGAGCTCGAAGCCCTGAAGCGCAAGGAGAATGTGCCGGATATCGTCGAGATGGCCCCCGTCGTTTTCGTCTCGGAAAGCGTGTCGTATCAGGGAGAGACGTTCCGTCCGTCCATCATCGGCTGGGTGGCGGAGTTCATGCTCTCTATGGGAAACATCACGCTCGAACGCGGGACAATCTTCGACGAGACGGATATACGGCAGGACGCCGCGGTCGCCATCATCGGCGCCAAGGTCGCGGAAGAACTTTTCGGCGCGGAAGACCCAATCGGCAAAGCGATACGGATCAAAGACAAGAATTTTCGCGTCATCGGTCTTTTGGAGGAGAAGGGCGCCGGCACCTTCTTCAATTCCAACAACCTCGTCGTCATACCGTACACCACCGCGCAGTCGTATCTGACCGGTACGAATCACTTTCAGGAGATCATGATCCGCGCCTCAAGCCCCGAGACGGTCTTGCGCACGGTCGCCGACATCGAAACGACGATGCGCGATCTCCACAACATCAGTGACATCACAAAGGACGATTTTTATATCGAGACCCAGCAGGGGGTCATCGAGCAGGTGGGTACCATTTTGACGGCGCTCACGGCCTTTCTCTCGGCGGTCTCCGCTATTGCGCTCGTCGTCGGCGGTATCGGCGTTATGAACGTCATGCTCGTCTCCGTCACCGAACGCACGAAGGAGATCGGCCTTCGGAAGGCGCTTGGCGCGAAGAATCGCGACATCATGGCACAGTTCCTTTTTGAGGCGGTACTCCTCACGCTTTTTGGTGGGTTTATCGGTATCTCCCTCGGTGCACTTTTTGGCTACATCGCTTCGATAGGGCTCTCGCAAGGCCTCGGGGTCGAGTGGGAATTCACCTTTCCATGGAAGGCGATGCTGGTCGGCCTTTCTGTCTCGGCGGTCGTCGGGCTTGTCTTCGGTATCTACCCCGCACGAAAGGCTTCACGCAAGAGCCCTATTGAAGCATTGAGGTACGAGTGATTTTGGGCAAGGTATCTTCTCTGGCCCGCGCTGGCCTTCATGCGGGGCAGGCTCCCGCACGCAAAGCATCGCGCAAAAGTCCCATTGAAGCCCACTACTGTCCGGTTAAAATCAGAATAGGTACAACTGCGGCCCGTCTCTCATTGAGAGTCGGGCCATTGTTTTTGTATTGAGCGACAACAGATCGAT
>MHLS01000049.1:13419-27198 GCA_001819095.1 Candidatus Lloydbacteria bacterium RIFCSPLOWO2_02_FULL_54_12 | reverse complement strand
ACTTATAGTCGAGCTCAATCATCTCCCCGTCCTTCATGATATGGTCCCAGTAGTCGGTCGAGGGTGCGCCGTTCACCGTCATGGTAAGCGTATGCTCGCCGCCGACGGGAGAGCCCATGAACGAAGTTGCCGTCCACTCCTTGTTCCATGCCGTGAAGAAATCCCCGAGGCGGATGTCGTCCTTCTTCACCGTTCCTTCAAATTCGAGGTGGAGCGTACCGTCGCCTTCCTCGTGAGTGTGAATGGGGTTATGGACGGCTCCGATACCGATATTATTCGGAATCGTGAGCGGTTCGCCGTTCATTTTGATGACCAATCGTGGATGGTAGTGGATGCCGACGGCCGATTCGATTTCGGACTCCGGCAGACGCTCTGCGGTAACCACGAGATAGGCGAGGCCGCCGACGATGCCGATCCCTATCGCCCAGCTCACCAAACTACTTATTTTTTTCTTCAACTCGCGACGCGCGTCACGATCGTTATTGTTTGCCATACGCAAAAGTTAAGTTGCTAAAAAGGCTTGGTAAAGACGGCCGTCACGTATTGAACATGGCGCGCACAAGCGAGCGCGGGGTCGGCGGAGCACCGTAGATGTTCGCACCTTCTTTGCCGGGAATAAAGTAGAGTGCGAGAAAAAGGATGTTGATTATCGGTACAAAACCTAAAAGGCAGAACCATCCCGAGAGACCGATGTCGTGAAGACGGCGAATGGTGAGCGAGAACGAGAACGGGAGAGTGAGGAGCACAAGGGCGAGGAAGATGATCATACACAAAATAATCGTCGTGAGCGTAAGTCCGTAGGAGGAGTACAGGACGAAGAACACCGCCGCCGCGAAAAGGAAAACGGCGAGTCCGAGCAGAAGTCCGGTGAGAAAATAATCCATTCTGCCCAGCCGTCCTTCGTACAAGTGCGCGAAAGAAAAACCGCCGGAGTACGGAGCCGTCGTCGCGCCGACCGCGCCACCCAAGAGTGCGGCCGAAACATCTTCCGCGCGCCAGCCTTTTGCGAGCAATGCGCTTTTGATTACCTCATCGGTAGCACCACGCGTACGTTCACCCGCAACATATTGGAATATTTGCTCGTTGATCATTTGGAGAACAGTATACCGATTTCAGCGACCCTCGTACAATAGCGGGAAAAGAACGTTACATACTCACCACCTCCTCCCACGGAAGTCCTGTTTTTCCGAAGTGACTTACCCCGAAGACGGGGCGAGCCAAGCGGAGCCGTCCCAGTTAAGAAACTGTCGGCTCCTTGAAGCCAGCTTAGGAGCTTTTCTCTAATTTTCTACATTTTCACAACGTCTTCCCATGGTAGTCCTGTTTTTCCAAAGTGACCGTAAGAGGCTGTCTGCAGGTAGATCGGCCGGCGAAGTCCGAGCTTTTGAATGATCGCCTTGGGCCGAAAATCGAAACGATTGCGTACGAGATCGCTCAAGTCCCCGCCCTTCTCGTCCACTCCGGAGACCATCAAGGGCTCCGCGTGGCCGATGGCATACGCCACCGAGACGAGCGCCTCTTTCGCATAACCGTTCGCGACAAGATTCTTTGCGGCATAGCGCGCCATGTAGGCCGCCGAGCGATCCACTTTTGTCGCGTCTTTGCCGGAAAACGCCCCTCCGCCGTGTGGCCAGATGCCGCCGTAGGTGTCCACCATCAGTTTGCGCCCCGTAAGGCCGGTATCCGCTTCGAACCCGCCTTTGACGAATCTCCCCGTCGGATTGACGAAGATCTCGACTTTTTTCAGGTCGCCGATCACAGGACGGATGAGTTCCTCGATCAACGCATCGCGTATCTCGCCGTAGGGAACGCTCTCGGCATGTTGCGTTGAAACGAGCACGGTCTTCACTTTGCCGTTGTCCATCGTGATCTGTGCCTTTCCGTCGGGGCGGAGCCAGCGCAATTTGCCTGTCCTTCGCAGATCCTCGAGTCCTTTCGTGAGACGGTGCACGAGCGTGATCCCCAGCGGGAGAAATTCGGGGGTTTCGTCCGTCGCATAGCCGTACATGATCCCCTGATCCCCTGCGCCGTCCTGATCAACGCCCATTGCGATGTCGGGAGACTGCTTGACGATGCGCTCGATGATCTCAAGTTTCTCGTCGTAGCCGATGTCCCGATAGACCGCCTCGGCGATAGCCTTCGCGTCGATCTTGGCGTCGCTCGTCACCTCTCCTCCGATGACAAGGAGGCCGTGCGCGCCAAAAGACTCCACCGCAACGCGGCTCTTGGGGTCCTGCGCGAGGCAGGCATCCAATATCGCGTCGGAGATCTGGTCGCACACTTTGTCGGGATGTCCCGAGGTGACACTCTCGACCGTATACACACTTCTGGTGTTTTGCATAAAAAGAAAATTAATTGATACTGGCGTATCCAAGGGCAGCCCTTAAGAATTGTTCCCCAAGGGCTGCCCTTGGATGCAATGCAATAAACCAAAACGTCCCGCTTTAAGGGCGAGACGTTTTGGTTGTTTTCCTCCAACCATATTTCATCTTTCCCTAGAAGGGTTTGGATTTGGCACCACTCTCAGTACTTCCGTGTTTCTTACTCGCCAATGCTCGTCAGAAACTTGAGGTTGTACCGCTTTTCCGATCTTCCTCTTTCAGTTCTCCAAAACCAAAGAGTACACATCGAAACGGTTGCCGGCGGGATCATTGGGCCAATTCCCTCCTCCGCACTCTCGATAAACAATTATTCGGTTGTATGCGGATTATAACACGCACCGGAGGATAAGGTGACAACTCTTCCGTGTGGACTTTCGGTGGATACAAAAAAGCGCTCGGCTGAGCGCTGTTGTGAAACTATCGCACGATGAACTGGTCACCTTCTTTGAAGAGTCGGATGTTGTCGTAACTTGAAAGCACAAGACCTTCGGGATTGTCCAGAAGATGCCCCTTTACGTGCTCGATAAATTCGGCGTAGCAGGCGTTTTGTTGCTCTTCATAGGCAATCCCCGCAGTTCCCACATCTCGTCTCATATACCCAAGGTGACTGCCGCCCCTCCTTTCTATCTCTTCCTCGGTCTCTTCCGGCAAAAGGTCGGCGCGCAAGTGAAGAACATTTTCCTTTGTATCCTCCTTGTGATGCGCGTGGCTCGCCAAGAGAACGTGTAGCCAGAATTGGGCAAGGTACCAGCGAACACTTGCGACATCTTCGGAGTAGTCTTCTTCGGATCTCGGGCTCATTGCCGCAAGTTGGGCGCCTGTTTTTCCAGCGAGTCCGAGTAGTGCGTCGCGCAATTCGCGCATCTCGGGTTCGTCATTCATTTGCGCGAGCTCCTCCGCGCTGAACTCGGGGATCAACACTTCGTCCTTCAGCTCTGCGTCAACAGCATTGTCCGATTCCTCAAGGTACCTCCGCGCACTTGCTTCCGGCAAGAACTCGCCGATCCGTTTCAGATCTGCGATGTGCGCCTTCTGGCGATTTTCGAGTTCTTTGCGTGTGATCGTGTGCGTCAGTGGCACGTAGTTACGCTTCATGACCATGTGCTCCATTTGATGGGAACAGTCCGAGGGTAATGCTAAGTGGGAAGTCATTTTTTGTCTACAACCGTAGGACTTGCGAGCGACAAACGACCAGCATTGGTTGACGATTCCGCGGCATAATATCGTGAAATCAAAAAACCGCCTGTCCGAAGGAGGGGCGGTTATCGGGTTTTACCGATTGAAAAAAGCGTCGACGAGTCCGCGGCCGCTTGGAGCCGGTGCGCCGTAACTATTCGCTTCGCTCTCTCCGCGAATGAAGAGGAGCGCAATCAGAGAGATGAGCAAGAGAATGTCGCCCAGGAACGGGACGGCTGGGAGAAAAAAGAGGAGTACGATCCACCAGCCGCTCAATCCGAGATCGTGAAGCCTGCGCACCATGAGGTGCCAACTCGCGAGCGCCGATACCACCGTGAAGATGATACTCGTGATAAGGAGTCGTACCGTGCCGGCGGTCTCCGCCTCGGCGCTCGCAGGAAGCATGAGCCACTGCAAGAGCATCGTGGCGACGGTAACGATGAGGCCGAGCAGGAAGAACTGCCAGCGCCCGAGCCTGCCGGAGTACATCTGCCTGATGATTTCCATTTGGGAACCTTTCTTTGTCGGTGTGCAATAACTCGTCCCACACTAACACGTGGTAGAAAACGGGCAAGCAGGGAGCGCGTTCCTGAAAAGATACAAGGTCGAACCTTAGGAATTGATTCTTCCCGCCTGCGTCCGACTTCGGGTGGGCAGGCAAGGTTCGACCTTGTATCTTTTAGTAACCGCCGGACAAGGTGGAATCCCCCTCGGGCGGGCTCCACCTTGTATTTTTCGTCCCGTTATTTCTTGTTTACCCGAACGTGATGGTGTAGACCTCGAGACCCGAATTTTCGATAAGAAGCTCAAGCGCGTGTGCGCCGTACCCCGCCTTGTCGTTCACTATCTCGTAGATACGCACGCCGGAGACGTAAAAGTAGCTGTCGCCCTTCTCGAAGCGAATATCTTTCCCCGCATTTTCCGTCGTCAGCGGCACGCCGTCGCGGAGCACCTTCACACGGGTCAGTTGCTGAGCATTCAAGACCGCCTGGACGATCTTCGCGTCATACTCGTAATGGAGCCCCGCATCGGCGACAAGATTTCGCGCATATTCTTTTGCGAAGCTCCAACTCTTGGAAAGATACGGCGCGTTCCCGAGGAATGTCGCGGGATATACAAGATCTTGGCTTCCGTCGCGGTACGGTGTGCCGTTCCCGAGCGTACCGTTGCGCGCGCTCCCGAGGTACGTTTCTGGGCTCTTCAATCGGGAGAGGTCGACTAGAACCGCATCCTTCGGTGTTGCGTATGGCGTGTAGGATTCCTGCGGTAAGCCGAGCTTTTGTGCCCGCGCGGCGAGAAGTTCCTGTATCTTCAACTCCTCTGCCTGGTAGCCTCCTTCGCCGACATGGTCGTAGACGACGCGCCCGTTGATGTCTATCAAGTATTGGTGCGGCCAGACACTGTTACCATAGGCATTCCAAGTTCCGTAATTATTATCATGGACCACAGGGTGAATGACGTTGTGCGTATAGAGCGCCGCGTCGACGGTGCTCTTTGAATGTTCATAGGTGAATCGCGGCGTGTGTATCGAGACGATAAGCAAGCCTTTATCCTTGTACTTGATCTGCCATGCGTTCAAATACGGGAACGCACGAAGCGCATTCGACGCCGACGTGGTCCAGAAGTTGAGGAGAATCACCCTCTTTCCGACGAATTGTCCGAGCGTGAATGCATCGGTGTTTAGGAGTCCGAGCGCGCCGGTATTCGAAAATCCCGTCGGCTGGACAAACTCTTTGTACATTTTTCCGGTCTGCGGAACGCTCGGCGCGGCGGGTTTCGGCGCCGATGGTTTCGATGTTGCCGTGGTTGTTTTTGGCGCGGTCACAGGCGGCGCGACGACATCCGATGTTGAAGGATCGATTATTTGCGTATCTTTTCCGGAGTCAGTCGTTGTCGCGACGTCTTCGGGGGCGATACTTTTCTTCGGACTAAAAAGAAAGAACCCGCCGACGAGGAGAACGAGCGCAGCAGCGATGATGACGTTGCGTTTTTCGATATACATACGAATAACCTTACAGTTAAAATCGATACGACGCAAAGATCTAAATGACCCCCTGCGCAAGACTGACGGAGGAGTTGAAGATCGTGATGAGGACGATAGCGAAGAGAAGGACGAACCCCGTCACGACCAAACTCGGAAATTGGATGCGTATCTCGATGAAGATCGTCAGCGCTATCGCGAGAAGGAGGATGGCACCGATGATGAAGTAAAGGGTCGTGGTGAGGTGGCGAGGCGAAGCAAGGACTATGGCGACGGGCGAAGCCGCTTTCGGTTGTGCGACAACCTTGGGCGAAACAACTTGCGCGGTAACCGTCGGCTTGAGCTCCTCAACATCGAGGATATCTTCGACGATCGTCGTGTCGGCTCCCGCGACGCTTGCCGAGGGTGTTCCGGGCGCCGTGGCCGCTTTGACGGGTTGGGCCAGAGCCGGTGCGGGTACAAGCACAGAAGTCTTTGTCTCGACCGCACGAACGATATCTTTCGTAGCACTTTCCACCGATGGAGGGAGGACATCGCGGAGCGCGGAGGCTGGTCGCCCGAAAACTTCGACGACGAAGACCGCCTCTTTGCCCTTATAGAAACCCTGCGCTGTCGCGATGCCAATCTCGGTGTAATTGCCGTTCACAATGTTCGCACGGTGCGACGGCGAATTGAGCCAGGCCAGGGTCACGTCCTTGGAGTCGGTGAAATTGACCGCGAGGTTCTCACCCGCGGCGATATAGTTGTAGCCGGCCTGCCTGAACCAGTACCACGGCGTTTTTCCGTCCGGAGCATTGTGCGCGAAGTAGCCCTTGGCCGCCATATCTTCCGCTTTCATGCGCGCAACCTCGGCAAGGACAGGACTCGGCGTGAGCATGGCAAGCGACTGACCCGTGCGCACTTCGTTGGTCTGTTCGACGAGTACCGTTGCGAAGATCGCCGCGAGATAGTCGCTTTTCGGAAAGATGACAAGCGTCTCCGTCAAATAGAATCCCTCCACGACAAGAATGAACGCCAAGACCCCTGCGGCGACTTTGGCGCGCAAAAAATGCGGCTTATAGTCGTTGCCTTTGTGCGGTATGAAGTGGTCTTTGAATACCCTTCGCATGTGAGGATTATAGCACAGATTTACTGATTAGACAATAGCCTAGTTTCGTGTTCTACTTAACAACAAAAAACCGCTCTGTTAAGGGATATTTTGAGCTCATCAAGGTGAGCAAAGTGAAATGTACGAGGTCGGACCTTAGGACTCGATCCTTCAAGGTCCGACCTCGTACATTTCTCCGCCACCGCAGTATTTTTAGTTCCCGCCCGAGTCCGGAACGATTGCGGGCATCGGTTCCGCAAGCGTCGCACATTTCATCATATTGATGGCGCGCAATGTCGTCTTGTAGACGTAGCCCGTGCCGTTATTACCAAAGTCTATGTCGCCATATCCCGCGTCGATCCACGGCTGAAGAATTTCCTTTTTATATTTCACCTGAAATTTCTTCACCGCTTCATGTGTGAGATCGCCGAAGAATCCGGTGACCGGAAGCCCCGCGCTCATCTCTTCGTTCAGGAACTCCTGCAGAAGTTTGACCTGCTCGGGATCGTTATCTTTTCCTCTGCGGAGATGCGCCGTGAGAAACGCATTGCACTGTGGAACAGGCGGCGTTTCTGCGACAGTCGCGGCTCCGAGCACTTCTCCTTGTGAGATCGGTTCTTCGACCGCAACGGGAGACACAACCTCTTCCTCTTTCGGAAGTGCGGGCTCTTCGGTCGCCGTCATGCGACGACTGCTACTCTCGCCTTGCTCGAGGGTTGCCGCACCGAGTACTTCCCCTTGTGAAGTTTCCGGAGGAGGCGTTCCCGAACCGCTTTCGTCGTTGTCGAGCGAGTTCTCACAACCAAAATCGTTGGGATAATCGGCCAAGCCGTCCGCATCATCGTCGGAACCGTTCGCACAAGCTTGGGGCGGCACTCCGCCAGTGCCCCCGCCGGAAGGTGGCGGTGCGGGTTCTTCGATGGGAACACACTGTCCTTCGCCATCGAGCGTCATCCCTTCGGGAACGGACTCCTGTGTATCGGAAATATTCGGGCACATATCAGGAGCGGGCGGAAGCGGCGTGTCGTCGCAAGCATCCCCCGTGCCGTCGCTATCTGAATCAAGTTGGTCTTCATTCGCCGTGACGGGGCAATTGTCGGCCGATAACGTCCCCTCATCTGTTTCGCTTGCTTCGTCATTCACACCGTCATTGTCGTCGTCGGCGTCGCACGCGTCTCCCTCCTCATCGCCGTCACTATTTTCCTGTCTGATGTTCGCGTCTGCCGGACAATTATCCGCTTCGTCGAAAACGGTATCATAATCGTGGTCGGCGCCGATGACCGTAAAGTTCACCTCGCTTCCGTCGCCTTCAACATAGTACGGTTCGTCGCCCGTTTCGCAGGCACCCGTGAATCCGACGATGAGCACCCCCTTCACCACGTCACCGACGGGCACGTCAAAAGTTGCGCTCGCTTCCAGTTGCGTTGTGGGAAAACATTCCGTCGTCGGGTTCACATCATCATCAAGCGTGATGTAGTAGAGGTCGACGCCTTCGGAGAGTCCATAATCCGAGAAGCTTTCCGCTGAGACCGTGATTGTGAAGGGTGTCGTCACTTCGGGTCCCAATTGGGAACGCATATAGGTGATTGCCGCGTTCGCAAAAGACGGAAGCGAAAAAAGAGCTAGCGCGACAAAAATGACAGCGGTCCTTTTTGCGAGAGAGTTTTTCCTCATAATTCTCCTATAGCTAACACAGGGGCAGCGCGGTGGCAAGCCTCGGAAAAGTACGAGGTCCGACCTTGGGAATTGATACTTAAAGGTCGGACCTCGTACTTTTCTTGGCATACCTAAGACTGCCTTTGGTAGGACAAAAACCGCTCTGTTGGGCGGTTTTTGTCCTTGTTATCGTCAAACTAATTACGGCTGGGTGTCCGGCACAAGTTCCGGCATCGGCTCCGTGATCGCGGCACACTTCATCATGTTGATGGCGCGCTTCGTTGTCTTGTAGACGTAGCCGGTACCATTGTTCCCGAAGTCCACGCCGCCGTATCCTGCGTCAATCCACGGCTGAAGAATATCTTTCTTGTGCTTCACTTGGAATTTCTTCACCCATCCGTGAGTCATGTCTCCGAAGAAGCCGGTGAGCGGAAGGCCTGCTCCCATTTCTTCATTCAAGAAGGTCTGGAGCAGTTTCACTTTTTCAGGGTCGTTCTTTCTCCCTTTCTTCAAGTACACATCGAGGTATGCGACGCATCCCAGCGGAAGCGGCATCTCTTCTGTTGCCGCACCCAAGACCTCACCTTGCGGAGCCGCCGGTGGTGTCGGCGGAGGCGGGGGCGTACTGCCACCCGTTACCGTCGGAGTCTCCGGGGGAGGCGTGCCCGAACCGCTCTCGTCATTGTCGAGCGAGTTCTCACAACCGAGATCATTCGGGTAATCGGCCAAGCCGTCCGCATCATCGTCGGAGCCGTTTGCGCACTGGGGAGGAGGATTTCCGCCACCGCCACCGCCGGAAGGAGGGGGTGTGACAGGATCGGTCTCGTCATTGTCCTCGGGACTTGAACAACCGGGGTCATTCATGTCGACAAATTCGTCCTGATCGTTATCGGTTTCGTCGGCACATGCGGGAGTCGGAGGCGGAGGAGGGGGCGGCTCGGTCTCGTCGTTGTCCTCGCTGTTTGCACAGCCAGGATCATCCATGTCAATGAGCCCATCATCATCGTCGTCCGAACTATTTGCGCAAGCAGGAGGCGGAGCGACGACGGTAACCGTAATGATGACCGGGTCTGCTGCAGTACCTTGAGAGTCAGTGACATTGAGCGTGACTTCATATTCTCCGGGGACTCCGGTATCAAAGTCATCACCCGAAACCAGAATGTCGTCGGTGAGATCGCCGTCCTCGTCGTCGGATGCAGAGTAGTCGAGCACGAGCGGATTTCCGGCCGTAAGCGTAAGCGCGAGGAGTTCGGTCTCAATGACTGGGGGCTCGTTCTCGCTGTTATCGGAAGGGCTTGAACATCCCGAGTCCTCCTCTCCGTCAATCGAACCGTCCTCATCATTATCTATTCCGTCATCGCATTCCGGATCGGCAGATTCGTTCTCGATCAGCGGATCATACGACTCCTCATCGGTGGAATCACCGTTGGTGTGGCATGCGGGATCTTCGGCGTCTGTTCTGTCGTCGTTGTCGTTATCGTTACCATCGCCGCATTCGGCACGCACCTGAACCGACTGTGTCTCCGGTTCGGCGCTCGCGCTGTCCGAATCGGTAGCTCCATAGGTGACCGTATAGTCACCGACCTCGTCGACGTCAACGGTGTTACCCAAAACGTCAACGATGACGGAGCCGTCCTCGACATCGATCGCATGAACACCGGTCGGTGGCGCAAAGATGCTGTGAAGCGTGAGCATGATCATTTCCGTGTCGATGATTACGGTCGGCGGAGTATTTTCCGCGGTGTCGTCGAAGCCGTCACAACCCGAATCTGAGCCGTCAATGTCGCCGTCACCGTCGTTATCCTCAAGATCATTGCACTCGTTATTGCCCGGCGCGCTGTTGACCTCGTTGACGATGATATCAAAGGTTTCCGAATCCGTTCCGCCGTTGCCGTCATCGACGGTCACCGTGACCGTATACGTACCATCATCGGATTCTCCCGGCGTAAAGGAGAATTCACCGGTTGCTGTGTTGAAACTGGAGCCGGACGGGGCGCCGGTAATAGAGAACGTGGGTGTATCCCCCGCATCCGCATCCGTCGCATCAGCGTTAAACGAGAGCGTCTCGAACTCGTCGACTTCCTGGTCACCAAGAACGCCAAGCACAGGCTCGTCGTTCGTGTCGATGACATTGACCGTGCGCATGACCGGAGTTGCGCTGTTTCCCGCAAGGTCGGTGGCATTATAGGTGATGACATAGGAGCCAACGACCGAGGTATTCACTGAGCCGGAGGGGGTTGCGGCAAATGAGCCGTCGATGATGTCAACGGCCGTTGCGCCGAGTTCGGTGTAGGTGCCACCGATCTCAATATCAGGCGTCGTGCCATTGAGGGTGATCGCGGGGGGCGTGTTGTCCGTGACCGTTACGGTGAACGTGGTCGGGGTAGCGGAATTGCCCGCAACGTCGGTCGCGGTACAAGTCACCAGTGTATTCCCAAGCACGAAAGTCGAACCCGAAGCGGGCGTACACATTGCGGTACCGGCGGGGTCAACATTATCCGAGGTTGCCGGCGAGTTGTATGTCACTATCGCACCCGATCCGGAAGTAGCCTCTGCAGAAACATCATCGTGGAGAGCGATGGTGGGCGGAGTGGTGTCGGACGGAGGAATAACGATGATCGTCGTATCCGTCGCGTCACCGGAACCCTCTTCGCCGGTGCAGGACACGTGGCAGATGTTCACGATGATCGTGTAACTTTGTGTGGTTCCGTTCGCATAGGGATGGGACGCACTCCACGACCAACTGAAGTCATCGCCGCTGAAGGCCTCCGCCGGAAGGTACATATCGGTCAACGCAGACCCGTCACCCCAGTTGATGACGACATGCTGGTCGTCTTCCTGTCCGACGAAATGTGTCGCGGTCGTGACACCGGTAAGGGTGAGCGGGTTATCCGCAACCACCGGTTCGTCGATGGTGACCGTATAGACCGGTGAGTTGCCGCCGCCACCTCCGCCGCCGTTGCCGCCCGGTTCCGCAGAAGCAACTTGCGGGATGAGGAGAAGTCCCCCGAGACCGCCAATCGAAAGATTGAGCGAAAGCATAAGAAAGCCGGCACACGTCTTCTTCCACGTTGAACGCTGCGCTTTCGATGCAATAAATAATTTCGTCATACGCATACAATGATCAATAATAATCTGCGATTAAATTATAGAGATTTAAAAAAAATATGCGACTTCCCGCGGTGCATGACTGCACTTGAGACGCACGAGTCCTCTTCCTCCACGGGAATGAACTTGCGGAAAGTATAGCAGATTTCGGCCAACTTGGCAAGGTGGCTAGGGGAAAACCTTGTGTATAAGGCCGTAACAGGCAAATATTACCCGTCGGAGGAACCAAAAGATAGGCCGTTGGGTACGACAAAATCCACCCAAATAGGAGGATTTCGTTGTGGGGTGTCTAAGGCAATACCGGGGTCTCTATTCCGGTATCGTACCGAGAAACGCTCTCGTCTTTGGGCCAAAGTACCCCAATGATGGTTTGATCCCGTTGACTGTCTGGAATTTTGCGAGTGCCGCGCGCGTAAGTGCGCCAAACCTGGTGGTCTCGTTACCCGACGAGCCGGGACCGCTTGAAGCAAGAGTGTAGCCGTGTACGTTGAGCCACACTTGGAGCGCTTGCACGTCATCTCCCGTTACGCCGACCGACAAGTCGCGCTTGAAACTCGCGTTCACGTTTGCGTTAAGAAGCGCGTTTGCGTTCGGACTTGCTCCCCCCAACTTCACAAGTTCGGCGCGAAGCACTTCGATCTGCGCCAAGATCTGGACTATCAACGCTTGGCGCGCTTCCCACGTTGCGGGAATGGCGAGCACAGCCGGCGTTGCGGGCGTTGCGGCGACGGCCGTAGTTGCGGGCGTTGTCGTCGCGACAGCCGTAGTCGTCGTGGCCGTCGTGGTCGCAGTAGTCGTTGTCGTGGTAGTAGTCGTGGTGGTTACTCCGCCGCTTGAGTACGACTGCCCGCCACCGGAGAGTTGCGTGGTGGCATTTGCTGAACTGGAACTGGGTCCTTCTCCGTTTCCGTTCACACCGGCCACTTTATAGTAGTACAGCGTACTTCCTGTAAGTCCGGTGTTTGTGTAGGTAGTACCGGTTACTCCGGTCGCGATCGCAGTGGTAAAGTTCGTATTCGTCAGACTGCGGTAGATCGTGTATGTCGTCGCCGTGGGTGATGCGGTCCACGAGAGATCAATCCCGCCAGACGCCGCGGATGCTACAAGATTCGTCGGCGCATCCGGCACGCCGGGCAAGATCGGACCGTAATCGGTGAAGTGGCTTATGGAGGCGGTGAAGGTGTTGAGCGTGGTGTCTATCGTCGCGGCCACCGGCTCCCATTGTCCGGTGTTCGTGTCGAAGTAACCCAACTGCATATTGCTTTCGGTAAAACCGACAGGGAGAAGCGCCGGATCATAAGTGAGCGTGAGCGTAATGTTCGAATTGAGCGAAGTGATCGCCGCACCCGTCGAATCGGTTGCAGAAATGGTTTGCACCGAACCATCGATCGGCGTGGCATTCGCCGAAGGAACAGCAGTGTCGGCGTCGGAAATGGAAACGGAAACCGTGTTCTGTGAGGACCCGAGCGCATTGGCGGGAATATCAAGCACGAGATCATTTTTCGACACTTGTCCGCCTGCTGATGCAGTGATGCCATTTACCTGCGGCACCGGCGCGGTACAACCGGACTGAAGAGTGAGCGTGATGTTTTTGTTCGTATCACCCTCCGAAGCGCTGATTGCCGCCGAGCGCGGGTAGCACGGCCCTTCCGCGACAAGAGACCATGTGCTTCCTGTATCCACATTCAAGGTATAGTTGCCGTCGGCATCCGTCGGCGCGCCGGTCTGCGTTGTCGTCGCGCTCGTCTTCATCGCGCTCACCCATGCATTCGCGATCCCGCTTGCGCCCGACGTCAGCACCCGCCCAGTGATCGTCCCTCCGGCCGAGGTAAGCGTGAAGAGTTGTGTCGTATTGCCGGACACATTCACGTCAACATCTCCTTGCGTGGGAAGGTAAGTGAGCGAGCGGACTCCGACGCGATACGAGAAACCGGTCGGCACTTTGAGGAAGTATTCACCGTTCGCATCCGTTTGCGCGGAGAAAAATCCCGGAGCGCCTATTCTCGACGCCCAAACATTGATCCCGCTTTGCGCGACTCCGCTTAAAGTGGTGGTGCCGCTTAATGTAACGAGCGTCGCGCTTGCCTGCGCGTTGATCATCACAATGGTTGTCTGCCCGGCCGTGATCACCACGCCGGTCTGGCTCCCGAATTCACCAAGCGAAGGAGAGCCCACATGCACGTCGTATGTTCCCGCTGGGAGCGCCACGTTGGCAACTTTAGAAGTGGAGCTCGCGGCCCATGAATTCGTGCCATTACCGCGGCCGGTCGTCGAGTCAAACGCGCCGCCAAAGAGCTGATCAATAGTCGAAGCATTTTGTATTTCCAACCGAAGCGTCCCCTGCGCGTTCACCGACCAATTAACGTTCGTGGCGCTTGCTCCCGACACAT
>MHLS01000049.1:7892-13406 GCA_001819095.1 Candidatus Lloydbacteria bacterium RIFCSPLOWO2_02_FULL_54_12 | reverse complement strand
GCCGGTACATAGAGCGTATAGTTGCCGCTCGCATCAGTTTCCGCCCCATTTCCGCCCGTTGTCGCCCCCGTACCATGTGCCCCGATCTTGACACCCGCAATGCCCGAGCCGCCCTGCGTAACGGTGCCGCTAATGGTTTTCAAACTGCCGACATTTACCGTAAAGGTGATCGAGGGATTCGCATCACTCGTGACAACCGCCGATTGGGCAGTGAGCGGCCCGAACGCCGGAGCAAAACCCTCTACCGTGTATGTACCTGGAGGAACATAGATAGTCGTCGTTCCCGTCGTTCCCGTCATGGCATTTCCGAAACCGCTCGATCCGTACGCGAAGACCGGCGCGCCGTTTAAAGCGACGCCATCACTCGTGACAGCAGTCACTCTGA
The DNA here is from genome assembly GCA_001819095.1 of Candidatus Lloydbacteria bacterium RIFCSPLOWO2_02_FULL_54_12. Classification (GTDB taxonomy): domain Bacteria; phylum Patescibacteriota; class Minisyncoccia; order Phycocordibacterales; family UBA6899; genus MHLP01. The sequence continues at coordinate 13,021 of MHLS01000049.1, read as the reverse complement.
TGAAAGATGTCGGCGAGGCGAATGCAATACTTTTTGTCGTTGTAGCGGCGGAAACACCGACGGAAAATTCCTCCGGCGCTCCGAATCCAAAACGTGAAACTTCTATGATGATCGTTCCGGCGGGGACTTTGAACCGATACGACTCCAGCGAGCTATTCGCATCGTTATCATAATTCGGCTGGCAGATCACGTCTTGCGCGCCCATAAATAAGCCACCGCCGCTTCGTTTCACTCCGACGCACGCATCATTGATCGTATTCGCCGAGCCGCTTTTCGTCAGCGTAACGACAAGATTCTTGTTCGCAAGCACATACGCGAAAGCGCCGATATTTTGCGTGGGATTAGCGGAGGTGGTCGCGATATTCTGGGTGGGAATCACCGGAGGCCAATAGACATTTCCGTTCGTGTCGGAAAAATTGCCGCCACCGCCGTCGAACGCGCCGCCAAAAACAGTAAAATTCCAGTCCTGATTTTTGGTGATCTTCATCTGGGCATAGCCGTTTCCGGAGCCGTCAAAACCCGGTGTCGTGTAGGCCGTAGTAGTGAAGACCGGAGAAAACGACATAAAGTCATTGGAAAACGCATTAATGAAGGCGTTCTGGCCGGCAACTCCCCCCGTAAGCGCAAGCGTTGCTGTCGCGCTGGGAACTCCGAAGACGAGTGTAGTCGTGGCGGTCTGGCCGACCCCGCCGGTCGTTACCGTGTTGACGGACTTGAATCCGGGCGGGAGAAACGTGTTAAAGAAGCTAGTATCCCCCGCGCTAAACGGAGCGACGCCGACGATGTAATTGCAGTCGAGTACTTTATTGTATGTTGCACTGGAGTTCGCATCGAGCCACCGTTCGCCGATAAAGAATTGTTTGTCGGGACAGCCCGCTCCAACCTTCACCTGCGTCAGCTCGCCGCCCGATAATGCGACCGTACTCCCGCCGCTTTGTTTGCGCACCTGTATGATCAGCGTATTTTTTCCGCCGATGTGCACAGTGTCATTCGGGGGTGGCGCTCCGGAGCCGTAGTCCGACGGTTCGAACCCAAAATAGGAGCCGTCAATCAATCCATTGTTCGCTTTGGTGGTATTGATGAAGAACGGCCGATACACTCCCGCCGTGGTTGGATTCGTGAGCCCGCCCACGGTAACAGTGATGACATCGCCTGCCTCGACTACGGCGCCGCTCGTCGTCAATATCACGCGATTCATGCCGTTGCCGGTTGTCGTTGCAATGGCGCCGTTTGCGACCAGTGCACCCGCGCCGTTAATATTTTGGGCAAGTACGGTCGTTGTCGCATTTTGCAAACTGAATTCCGTTGGGAAATTAATCACGATCTTTCCTCCGATGGGAACCGAGGTGGCTGTCTTTATAGAGAAGGTGTACGAAGCGGCCGTACCGGTGGCAGTGGTGCTAGGCGTGATCGCAGAATTCACATCAGAAACCAGGCCACCGCCGAGGCGAAGGAGCGATTCGGTGCTCGTTTGATTGAATGCGGGTGGAGAAACCAGACCACCGAACGGTTGTCCGACGTCGGTCGTTGTTCCCGCTTTGACCGTCCACACAAGACCGGACATCGAAGAGAGCTGGCCGGCCGCATTTCTGATGCCTCCCAACCGGATCGTAAAGACCGTGCCTTGGGGAATGGTCGTTGTCGCGAATCCGTAAATAATTGTGCCTCCTTCGCCGCCAAAACCGACTCCGTGCGCTTGATTCAGATTGCTCGGATGCGCATAGAGTGCAATGTTGCTCGTTTCTGATATAAGTGTGACGGTCTGCGCGTCAAACGGCTGTGCTTGATTCACGGAGGGGAGAAAAAACTGGAGGACGCCGCCCGCCATGATGTTTGCCGTCGTGGTCGCGGTAATGTTCCACTGTGTGTTCGTGGCGCCGATAAGATTGTCGGTCGTAGAGGCAACCGGGAGTACAGTCAAGTTGGGACCGATATTCGCGGACGCATAAAAAGGTGAGAGCGCAAAAAGGAGTGGCAATCCGATTATTAAAGAAAAAACATTTTTTCTGGAAATCATAATGAGCAACTACTAATTATTAAACGCACAAAAACATCACCGCCACAGGCTTCTTTGGGCTATTTGAACTGTATCCTATTGTACACCCCAAATTGGTGTATACCAACTTGTCCGCCTGTCCAACCCCTAGGGCTCACCGACAGGGTATTTGGCGGGCGGAATCGTGGGCAAGTTTTTTGGAAGCGGAGCGGGCCGCTGTTCGCCCTCTAATACCTTACCCTGCCCCTATCCTCAAGTTCTTAAGAACATGGGATTATAGAGCGAGCGAGGTCACTCGGACGATTTTTGATCCGCCAATACGGTGACGAGCATGCAGATGGCGAGATTAAGGACGTGATGGTATTTTGAATATGTTGATCATTCGACGTGTGGTGACGCTTACGACCGAAATTAGCGTAGCAAAAAGGTGCCTTTTTTCTTAAAAACAAAGATCAAAAACGTTGACGTCGTTCCCTTGGCCCCCGACGATCTGCCACAAAGCTCGACACCGGCCTTCGCACTTTCCATCGGGGGTAATGTAATCTTGGCAGGCGTGTTTTTGAGTGCGCTGTTGGATCCGATCGCGCATGTAAACCTTATCGTCGGTACCGGTATTTGGATTTTTCTCATAGAGTTTTTGAGTATTTTTGTCAGCGGCGGAGTGGGAAGGGCTGGCGCGAGGCTCGGAAGTATCATGGCGAACACTGTTGGTTTTTTTGTCGTTTCAATTTTCGCGCTTGCGTTCGGCTGGGGACTCTTTCGCAACCTTTCGCTTCCGCTCATATTTTTGGGGAGCACCGCAACCAAAGTCTTCGGCAAAAAGGCGACCGCGGAACAAACCTCGGGCGCACACTCCATACTCATTCTGTTGGGATCCGTTTTTATCGTCTTCGTCGTGCTTAGCCCCGAACTCCTGACGACCATCTTTCCGTTCCCGGAAGAATTCGCTCAATATGTGCCGACAGACTGGGCGACGCGGCGGGCAAGTGGAGAAATTTCCGGCGAGTTCATAGACCGGCCGCAAACCATGCTCGCGTGGGGAGTAATCTACTTTACGCTCACCGCAGTAACAAACTTGGTCTTATTCAAAAAGAACTTGCCGTAAGCCAGAGAGGGCAAAAAGGGAACGCCGAGGCCGCTCAAAGTGAGCAGGCCTTGCAAAATGTCTTTGGCTCTATTCCAATGTTCTTAAGAACATTGGAATAGAGATGGGGGTGATAGAAGCGGGCAACAAAGGGAGGTTGGAGCGTGTAAATACGCAAGGTGATCGGCAAAACACAAAACCCGCTTTGTGGGCGGGTTTTGTGGAGTAGGTTTCTCGTCTTCCTTAATACATTCGCCCACAGCGAACGTTCGGGCAATCACCCACTCGAAGTGGGTGATTTAGCCTTTAACGGGTGACGGAGATGGTCGGGACAACACCTCCGACCGACTCTCCCACTGCTGAAACTGTGATGCGGCCATTCGGATCTTGGTCAATGGAGTACTGTGTGTCGTATGGCGCAGTACAAGGCGGCGCTACAGGCCCACTTGCGTTTCTTGGGTCAACTGGAAGCGACGGGAGATACTGCGGAACAAGTGCCGAGCATATATCGGCATTTCCTACGCCTGACTTGATAACTGTTGGTACTGCAATAATTCCACCCGGGGGTATTGTACCCTTATTGTCGGCAATATACTGACCGACGGCGTTTAAGATCGCGTTCACGTTCGACGTACGTTGCGTGTTATTCGCCTGCGCGAACTGGCGCGCCGGATTGATGGCGATCAAAACGATCGTCGCCAAGATGGCAATGATACCGATGACGACGAGGATTTCGATGAGCGTGAACCCCGTTTGAAGTTGCGCTTTCCCACCCGAAGCACTCGTACGAACTACTTCGAACGGGGTGAATCCTCCCTTCTTGTTCTTCTTTTGCATGAGAAACATAATAAAAAAATAATAATTACTACCTATTAAGCGAGGGTGTGGTACCCTCTTTTCGACTTTTAGACGATGGATTCAAGCGATGTTATTAGACGCTGAATCGACGCTAAAAAGCACGCTACCATGAAGTCCAATTTTGCGCAAGGGCTCCTTAGGAATTGACCAAAAATACAAGGTCGGACCTTAAAGCTGTTTCCCCAAGGTCCGACCTTGTATTTTTGACCGTCACTTTTACGGCATCGTCGCATACTCCCGCCAAGAGAGCACTGCTTGCGTGGTCGAATCGACCACAACAACAAGGTTGGTGTACGAACTTCTCGTGAGCGGGGGCGTTATGGGATAAATCCCCTGCGACTTTATCGTCGTCTCACCTGCATTCGGCGTGTCGGCGGTAATGGAGACAACTGTGCACGTATATGCGCCGCCGCCGAACGTCACCGCTCCCGTTGTCGGATTTCCCGCCACAAGGTCAGCAGTCGCCTTCTCGACGCATGCCTCCGCGGAAGCGATGCTCTGCTCTTTGAACTCGGAGTCGAGTTGGTTCGCGCGGCCGAGAAAACCGGAGAGACCGATGGAGACGGTAAAGGTAATAAGCACGAAAGTGATGAGGATGACGCTCACCAATGCGATGAACCCCGTTTGAGATAGGGAGCGCTTGAGCCGACTTTTTAAATATCTCTTGCCGAGGCCTGATTTCAGGTACTTTTCTCTTGCAAAAGCATCGTGTGAACTTTCACATGCTTCATAATAAATAAGTTTAAAAGGGCCTCGGCCTTTTGTGGAGTGGACCTTTTGTTGGTTATGCTCAATCAAGCGCTCCCGTAAATTTCGAGTGGCGCCAGTGTACCATTTGGAGTCTTTTATGCTTTTTAATACGTAGGTGTAATACATCATAGTATCTCAAACGGGGTAAATCCGGCTTGTGATTGTTGTCTCATGTTTTGTCGTTGTGGCATACAAGGTCCGACCTTAAAGCTGTTTCCCCAAGGTCGGACCTTGTATGCAGTCCGAACATTGGACACTCCTCGAAAACGTTCTTCCACCAAGGTCTCACCTTAAATCCAAATACTCAAGGAGAGACCTTGATAGAAGAACTACCGTAAATACCGTGCTTTCGGGCCGAACTGCTTCCCGCTCAAAAAGAAGGTGTACTCGACTCCTTCCGGTGGTCCGGCGATGTGCGTGAACGTCACACCACCCGAAGGC
>MHLS01000049.1:0-7834 GCA_001819095.1 Candidatus Lloydbacteria bacterium RIFCSPLOWO2_02_FULL_54_12 | reverse complement strand
CCGGAGTTGCCGGAAGACGGGAGAGAGACCGCCGAGCCGTTTACCGCCCAGTCAAGCTTTTTCATAATGAAATTTCCTTCTGCTTCAATTGCGATCCGCTGTCTCGTCCCCTCGCTTGATTGCAGGAGTCCGAAAATGGTTAGGAGCCCGCCGCCAACCACGATCGTGAAGAGCGCGATGTAGAGGAGGGCTTCGATGAGTGTGAAGCCTCTGTTATGGTATGCAAACGTCCGGGGTGTCATAAAGAATTCGAAAGGCTGCATTACTCCTAAATGAAGCGAAAATGAGATTGTCGACAAACACAAGGCCATTCATGTCTTGCGGCAGAGGATCGCCGGCAGTACACACATTAAGCCTTCGTAAGTCATTGGTCGTTGCCACATCCCACACTTGAAACGTGTCTTGCGAGGTGGTATTTTCAATTGCCAAAAAAGCATAGCGGCCCTGCACCTCAATATCTTTCACCACGGCGGTGGCCCCGGTTAATGCAAGTTTCACAGAGCTTCCCCCAGGAAATTCCTGTGGCGCTACGGGGTTCGTTACATCTAAAATATAGAAGTCCTTATTCGAGGCTGTCGCACGTTCTCTGCCTAAATAAAGTTTGGTCCCCAGTAGATAGAGGCTGGTTCCTTGTTCATCACTTGGGACAGCGAAGGACCCTATCTCTTGTAAATAGGTGAGTGAGTCGGGGTCAACATCAAATATCTTGAGTGGCGTATACGGACTTGAAGATCCGGGGCCGGTGGCGAGGTAGGCAACACCATCACTCACCACAATAGCATTCACGTTTCGATCAACATCAATACTCCCTTCCCAAACAGGACTCGTTGGGTCAGAGACGTCAAAAATGTGGAATTCATTATTTTGCGTGGAGGGACATAACGGGCACCCCAAATACTGCGTTCCAATGTATACTTTTTCGTCATAGTAAAATATGCTTCGCGCAACACCGGTTGTCATCTCCGGCAAAGAACGAGACGCGCTCACCAAGTGGGTGGCAGTTAACGGATCAGTGATGTCAATCACCATCAAATGATCTGCGTTGTCGTCATTCGCGGCAAAAGCATAGGTTTTGGAAACGCCACCAATCTCTAGTCGCGCAACATCAATCGCGTTTAGTCCCGGACTTACGTGTATCTGTCCGACAACTGGCGGAGGGGTCGATTCCGGGTCAGTACCATCAATGACCCAAAAATCATCCTTGGCAGGACTACTGTGTACTGATGTTAAAAAAGCATAACGTTGGCCGGCAAAATTCATGACATCAATCCCCGTTGCCTCTCCATCAATTACACTGGGGGATGTGTAACCCAAAACTTCGGGGGTATCCCAATCACCTGAAGGTGGCATAGTGTTGCAACCACCGCCTAACCTCCTTACTTCGCTCGGATTTGTCACAAGCGTCGTAATGCCGGTCGCCTGCGAGCGGATCGGTGAGTTGTTCCAATCGAGCTGGCTTGTCACTTCTTTCAGACATTCGGAAATGTCGGTGATGGTCATCGTTTCACTCTTTTCATCCGGCAAAACTTCGGAAGTCGAATCATACTCGGTCGTAGCGGAATCCCAGTCGGCATGGAGTTCGCGCCCCGCATTTTCGATATTGTGCTCGGCCATGACGAGTGCCGCCTGCGAGAAGCGCGTGTCGCGGGCAAATTCGGTGTTACCAAGCACGACTTGTGTCGCAGGAACAAGAACAACCGTCATGATACCGAGTGCGATCAGGAGTTCGAGCGTGCTCCAGCCGCCGTTTTTTTGTTTAAATATTTGTGTTCGAACTTTCATAATCTTTTTTGTTTCCACTTTTTGCCAAGGGCAGCCCTTAAGAATCTTGCCCCAAGGGCTGCCCTTGGTAAAAAGTTATACTCACCAATCTATCCTGCCTTCGGTATTAATGCCAACGGTTGCATTCTGGTCCCCGTTCGAAAGCAAAATATCACCCGTTTGCCCCGCATCGACTCTTCCGGAGAGTTGCGCAAAAACAACAGTAACGGGGTCGGTCGGACCCGTGACGCTAATACCGTCGCTCCGTTCCGAAACTTCGTTCGTCGGGTCCCCCGCCGAGTAAATCGACCCTTGAAAGAGGACGAAATCGGTCGAAGTGACGATGACACCGTGCTGTTTTTCGCCGAGGTTATTCATCGCACGACTCCGTGCCCGCTCCAAGGACTCAACGAGGGTGGTGCGCTCGGAGCCCACAGTCGCACGACGAGCGGTGTCGACGCCGACGCCAAGTGTGAGTGCGGCAAGCAACATGAAAATGCCGATAACAATGAGGATCTCAACTAGGGTAAAACCCGAATTTCCAAGGGTTACCCTTTTTTTTGAAAAGGGTAACCCTTTTTTTTGAAACATATTATCGGGGGAGATTTTGTGTGATGTCATAGATAGGCGTAATAACGGAAATAGCGACAAAGCCGACGATAAGACCCATGACGAGCATGAGTATCGGCTCAATCGACACGGAAAGATTCTTTGTGAAATCTTCGAGCTCGGCCTCATACAGTTCCGACAGATAGGTCATCACATCGGAAAGACGTCCGGTCTTTTCGCCGATAGCGACCATGTGGGAAAGCATGGGGGGGAAGAGTACGCGATGTTTCAAAAGGTACCGCGAAACAGGTTCACCCTTTTCCACTTTCTCGGCAAGTCGATAGCATTCGCGGCGATAGACACGGTTACGCATCGTGTCTCCCGTGATCCGCAAGGCGTCGCTTAAGAGGATGCCGCTCTTCAAGAGAATGCCGACCGTGCGGCAAAAAGTGACGATGTTGTACGTCTTCGCCATGCCGCCGGCAAGCGGAATATGGAGCAACATGCGGTCATTCCACATGCGCACCGGAGGCACGCGACGATGGAGAGCCGAAAAAATAATACCCGCAACAACAAGCACAATGACCGTGAGCACGCCCCACTCGCGCAGATAATCGCTGACGGCAATGAGTGCTCGCGTTGAAAACGGGAGTTTTGCATGGAGTGAGGTGAAGATCGGCATGATCTTCGGAAAAATATAAGCGGTGAGAAGCGCGGTCACGCCCAAGGTCGCGATGGTGATGAAGATGGGATAGACCATCGCACCCAAGATCTTTCGACGTAATTCCTCTTTTTTCTTCAACTCCTCCGCAAGATAAATAAGGTTCTGTGAAAGTATACCCGAATGCTCCCCGACCTCAATAATGTTGATGGCAAAATCGCCAAATGCACCTTTCAGACGCTTCAGACTTTTATGTAAATACTGGCCGTTCGCGATATCGTTCGTGATTCTTTCGTAGACGCGCGCAATACCCGGCGAAGAGGCCTGATCGCGCAGGATCATGAGACTCTCAAGGATGGGCACGCCCGCCTTGATGAGGAAAGCGAGGCGTTTCGCAAAGAGGGTCTGCTCGCGCGTCGAAAGTTTCGTCGTACCGAAAGAAATGCGGGACATGCGACCGTGAAGATTCTTCGCATGCTTCTTTGCCTTATCGAAATACTGTTTCAGTTCATGGATCTCGCTCATAAAGTTTCGTCGCTTAAGGGGAACCCTTAAGAATTATTTCCAAAAGGGTTCCCCTTAATAAGATTGCTGTTCGATGAATTGGTGATCATTCGTGGATAACGCGGAGCACTTCGGCGATGGTGGTCTCTCCGGTGGTGGCCTTTTGAATACCGTCATTCAACATCGTCGTCATGCCGTTCTCTATGGCGATCGTACGGATGTCGCTCGCGGATGCCTTTTTCAGTATCGCCTCGCGGATCTCGTCGTCGATGACGAGAACTTCGTTCACGCCGACGCGTCCGCGGTAACCGGTCCCCACACATTCATCGCAACCCACTCCACGATAGAGCTCTCCGGTCATGAGCGGCACATCCTTCGGTAGTGATTCGGAAAGGCCGATGCGCTCCGCCTCCGACGGCAGATAAGACTCCTTGCAGGCGCTGCAGAGCCGACGGACCAGACGCTGGCCTATCGCGACCGCGACGGTCGAGGCAACGAGATAGGGTTCGATCTTCATATCAAGGAGGCGCGGCAAGGTCGTCGCGGCGTCGTTGGTGTGCAATGTCGAAAGGAGAAGGTGGCCCGTCAAAGCGGTGTTGACCGCAATACCCGCCGTTTCCGAGTCGCGGATCTCGCCCACCATGATGACGTTCGGGTCCTGACGAAGGATGGAGCGCAGGCCGTTCGCGAACGTGAGACCGCCCTGCGGGTTCACTTGGATCTGTTCGATGCCTGAAATGGCGTATTCGATCGGGTCTTCGATGGTGACGATTGAGATATCGTCGGAGTTGAGCATCTTGATGAGCGTATAAAGCGTCGTCGTTTTCCCTGAGCCGGTGGGGCCGGTGGAGAGGATCATGCCGCTCGTCATCTTGATCGCCCGCTCGATCTTCGCACGATCGGACGGACTGAAGCCCAGCGCGTCGAGCGTGAGCTGAGCCGCGCGATCGGTGAGGAGGCGCATGACCACGTTCTCACCGTAATAGGTCGGCGCAATCGAAACGCGCACGTCCACCACCTCACTCTCCGAATCACCCTTGCGGCGAAAACGTCCGTCCTGCGGGGCGTTGTGTTCGTCGGTGCGGAGTCCCGAAAGGACTTTGACACGTGCAATTACCTCATTCTGTATCTCTTTCGGAAATGTGCAGCAATTCTGGAGCACCCCGTCGACGCGCATCCGCACGCGCACATTCGACTCGGTCGGGTCGATATGGATATCCGACGCGCCCAAAGCCTGCGCGTAGACCACCAAGTGGTCAACGAGCGTGACGATAGAAAGCTGATCCCCTTTTTTCTCGAGTTCGTCGAGAAGGGGTTTTGGGTCTGCGTGGACCATGTTTATAGTTTGAGATTATACTACATTATTTAAAAAGAAGCAAGTCCTGCCGACCCTCCTCGCAATAAAATACAAGGTCGGACCTTGGGGAAACAGCTTTAAGGTCCGACCTTGTATTTTCTGGACATTTCTACACCAATATCACCGTCTCGTTCTTTCCGACCTCGAGAAAACCCGACGAGAGTGGGTATTCCACGGGCTCCCCTTCTTTTTGTTTTACCGTGATGGTACCTTCTTTGAGTGTCGTGATGAGCGGCATGTGGTGAGCAAGAATGGTCATCTCTCCCGCCCGCCCCGGCACGGTAACAGATTCCGCCTCGCCGGAGAACAATATCTTATCAATTTTTGCGATAGTGAGTTTCATGGATCAGTTGTCAGTCGCTAGTTGCTAGTAGTCAGTAATCGATCACTTCGTTGTCAGTCGCTAGTTTCATTCGCGTGCATTTTATTAAGCATTTTCAAGACCTCGGTAAGAATTTTTTCGATTTTATCATACAAATCTATTTTTCCAAACGAAAAACCCTTAGTGATAATTAAGTGAGTTTCCAATTCCAGTGCCGATCCATAGGCAATAGAAAGAAAATGCCGAAAGTCTTTTTCTGTCCTCCTTCCACTTCCTTCGGCAATATTTGCGGGAATCGAAACTGCTGCACGCTTTATTTGTGACGTTAAACCAAAAAGTTCCTCTTTTGGAAAATCGCGAACAAGCGTATATACAAGGGATGTCAGTTCAATGGATCTTTGCCAGACAATCAAATCTTTATATCCTCGCATCGGGTCTTCTCTTACTGATAACTAGTATCTAGCAACTGACTACTTGCCCACTTCTTCTATCGCACCCTTCATATAGAACATCTGTTCGTCCTTTGCGTCGTGTTTGCCGTCCAAGATCTCTTTGAGCGAGCGAACAGTCTCCGCGAGCGAGACATATTTTCCCGGCGTTCCCGTAAATGCCTCGCCGACGAAGAATGGCTGTGAGAGGAATTTCTGGATCTTGCGCGCACGATACACCAGCGTCTTGTCTTCATCCGAGAGTTCTTCGATGCCGAGAATCGCAATGATATCCTGAAGATCTTTGTAGCGCTGTAAAACCTGCTTCGTCTTGGTCGCGACGTTATAGTGCTCTTCGCCGACCACCATCGGGTCAAGCGCCTGCGAAGAGGATTCGAGCGGGTCGATGGCGGGATAGATGCCGAGCGCGGCCAAGGGGCGCGAAAGCACGACTGTGGCGTCTAGGTGGGCGAATGTCGTCGCGGGAGCCGGGTCGGTGAGGTCGTCGGCGGGCACGTAGACCGCCTGTACCGAGGTGATTGAGCCGTCTTGGGTCGAAGTGATGCGCTCCTGCAACTTGCCCATTTCTTCGGCCAAGGTCGGCTGGTATCCCACCGCACTCGGGACGCGACCCAAAAGCGCGGAAACTTCGGAGCCCGCCTGTGTGAAGCGGAAGATATTATCCATGAAGAGGAGGACGTCTTTCTTCATTTTGTCGCGGAAGTGCTCCGCCATGGTAAGGCCGACGAGGCCGACACGCGCGCGAGCACCAGGCACTTCGTTCATCTGTCCGAAGACGAGTGTGGTCTTCGCCAAGACGCCGGAGTCTTTCATTTCGTGATAGAGGTCGTTGCCCTCGCGCGTGCGCTCACCAATTCCTGTAAAGACAGAATAACCGCCGTGCTCTGTCGCGATGTTTCTGATGAGCTCCTGAATGAGCACGGTCTTCCCCACACCGGCACCGCCGAAGAGTCCGACCTTGCCGCCTTTGATGAACGGGGTCATGAGATCGATCGCCTTGATGCCGGTCTCAAAGATCTCGGTCTTGGTCGCCTGCTCTTTGAACGAGGGTGCCGAACGGTGGATCGAAGCGTACTCAATCCCTTTCGGCGCTGGCTCGTTATCTATGACGTCACCCAAGACATTCCAAATGCGGCCTAGCACGGGAAGGCCCACCGGTGCCTGCATGGGAACTCCTGTTGAAGTGACAGTGTCGCCGCGGCGAAGACCGTCTGTCGTCTCCATCGAAATACAGCGCGCTTGATTGCCGCCCAAATGCGCCGCGACCTCCAGTACCGTGGTCTTCTCCTCACCTTGGCTATTCTTTACGGTAAGTGCGGTATAGACCTCGGGGACTCCATCCGCGAAGTAGACATCAACGACCGCGCCGATCACCTGCTTGACCGTCCCCGTCTTCGGGGAGTAGGTCTTGACTGTCCCGTTTTCCGAAACTGCTCTTTCCGACTTTTTTACTTCCGTTTGCATAAGGTTGATAATGATGATTAATTACTGAGCTTGTGGGGTGGTGTCCGTGTTAATCTTCCTTTGTATATCGTTCTCGAGTTGGTCCAACATCCCCGCAATCGGACTCGATTTTATCCTTTCCATCTCTTCTTTTGATATCCCATCAAGCATCTGGTCGAACGAGACCCATGCTTCATCAAACATCTCCGCATCAATGTACAAGCGCACCTGTTCTCCTTCAACAGTGTATCTCCCTTCCCACGTTGTTCCATGCTCACGTGCAAATGCATCCATGTACTCTTTGAGAAGTAGCGGGGAGCCTTCCCGCCAATCCTTTAGTGCCGCGACAACTTCAGTGCGAACGGGCGGTGATTTTTCTAAATTGGTCATATCTTCATTCATGAATTAGTGATTACATTACTACTCCCTCACTTTCATCGACTCCATTCCGCCGACGATCTCGGAAACCTCGCGAGTAATAGCGGCTTGGCGGACTTTATTGAAATAAAGTTTCAACTCACGCGAGATGTCTTTGGCATTATCAGAGGCATTCTTCATGGCAAGCATGCGCGCGGAGTGTTCCGACGCATTTGCCTCAAGCACGGAATGGTAGATCTGGATGTTGAAGAGGATCGGGATAAGCTCGGAAAGAATCTCGCCTGCTTCCGGCTCGAAAGTATATTCTTTAACAGGCGCCGCGTCTATATCACGTCCAATCTCGGCGAATTTTCCCCGCTCCGGCGTAATACCGCGCACGACTTCTTCAACACTCTCAAAGGTTACCGGGA
>MHLS01000048.1 GCA_001819095.1 Candidatus Lloydbacteria bacterium RIFCSPLOWO2_02_FULL_54_12 | reverse complement strand
TTCTTTCGGTGAATTCGCTCCTCACCATACCGGACTTTCGTATGGGTGAACGCGTGTTCCGTCTTTTGCTCACGCTCCGCGAAAGAGCGACGGAGCATTTTCTCATACAGACCCGCGATCCGGAGGTCCCCTTGTTTCAACTTGCGACACAGGGAAATATCGGGGAATTTCTACGCTCGGAACTCGACGTGCGCCACCGACTCATGTACCCGCCCTTCTCCACGCTCCTGAAGTTCACCTACGAAGGGAAGAAGCAAGACGGTGCGGAGGCGATGAACGATATCGGACGGATCTTCGGCGCCTACCATCCGGTCGTGTTCCCCTCTTTCATCGCGCGCGTCAAGAATCAGTACCGCACCAACGCGCTCATCAAGATCCCTGTGGGACTCCAGTCCGCGCCTCCTGACACAAAAGAGGCGAACGGGTGGCCAAACGCGGAGATCGCAGAACTTATCCGCGCACTTCCGCCGGAGATTGAAGTGCGGGTGAATCCGGAAAGTGTTATTTGAATGAAGTACAAGGTGTCCGCCTGGAGCGGATCAAAGCTCCTCCTTGTGCTTCACTCAATCTCAAGTATCAGAGGAAGGTGGTCTGATATTTCGTTGTGTGGCACGGCAAAACTTTGTATCTGCACACCCGGACCGGTAAAGACGTAATCGGAATGATACTGCCTGTTTTCGGGATAGAGATCCCATGCAAGACGGTTTCTGGTGGTACGCACATTGAACTCCTTGATCAGATCAAGGTATCCGTGCTCCGCAAAGAGACGGACGCTCTCGGTGTCGGGGTGGAGATTAAAGTCGCCGCCGATGACCTTGGGGCCGTCGAGCGTGCGAAAAAAATCGACCATCGCGCGGGACTGCCGTATCCGCTCCGGATTATCCAGTTTCTCGCCGGGGTACGCCACGCCGTGCACGTTGGCAAGATGGAGCACACCCATTTTCGTCCGGATCTCCGTGTAAAGTCCCAATCCTGTACCCGGCACGTTCTCGAGAAGAAGCGCCGAAGAGCGCACCTCGAGACCTTTTCGGACGTACGTCGCTTGCGGAAAATCGTCGTGATCGCCGGCGCGTTTGTATCCGTAGCTCGCGGTGAAGTCGGGCAGGAGATCCTCACAGGTGGGCTTTATCGCGTCGTACACCTCTTGGAGACAAAAAATATCGGTCGTGGCGGAATGCTCTCGGATAAAATCCCTGAATGGATCTCCTGTTCTCCCGTTCCAGACATTTAAAAAAATTATTCTCACCACAGGAGTATCCCACGGGACTTCAAATTTTGTAAACAAAACTTAGGTCGCATGCGGGAGATGATAACATGACGAAAACCGCAAACGTTACAGCGGTGAGACTGCTGTGCAAAATATGGCGAATGGATTACAATGCGTGGTATGGCAAAAGGGCGGATCGCCATCGTTCAGGAAGGAAGTCCCGTCTTGCGCGGGAAGGCAAAGCCCGTCCTCCTCCCCGATATCGGCTCAAAACACGTCCGCGAGGTCGTCCTCCAAATGAAGCATGCGCTTGCCGGCGAGGCCGACGGCGTGGCCATCGCGGCACCGCAGATCGGCGTCCCGCTCCGGATATTCGTCGTCGCACGAAACGCATTCGTCATCGCGAATGAAGAGAAGCGCAGGGGCGGGAAGGCTGTCGCGCTGACCACGGCCGAAAAGGATCTCACCTGCATCAACCCCGAGATTACCAAACTCTCGAAGAAGAAAGTGAAACTGCCCGAGGGCTGTCTTTCCGTCCGCTGGACCTACGGCAATACACTGCGCCATGAAAAAGTCACCCTGCATGCATACGACGAACACGGCAAACGTTTCACCTACGGCGGTTCGGGACTGATCGCCCAGATATTCCAACATGAGACCGATCATTTAAACGGCACCCTCTTCACCGACCATGCCACCGACCTCGAAACACTGACACCGGAACAGATCGCGGAAATAGAAGAAAAGCAGAAGAAGCAACATGGCAAATAGTGCCGAGAAGCCGCGTTTCACTTTCTTCGGTACGCCCAATTTTGCGAAGATCGTACTTGATGAGCTTGAACAACGCGGATACGTGCCCGCACTTGTCATTACCGCACCGGATAGGCCGAAAGGACGCAAACTGGTCGTCACACCAAGCGAGGTGAGAGTGTGGGCGGAGTCACGGAACATTCCCGTCCTCACGCCGGAGAAACTCCGCGATGAAACGTTTCTCACGACGCTCAAAAGAGCTTCGTGCGATCTGTTCATCGTGGCCGCATACGGAAAGATCATTCCAAAAATGATCCTCGACATGCCCCAGCACGGCGTCTTGAATGTGCACCCGTCGCTTCTCCCCTTATTCCGCGGTCCTTCCCCCATTGAGTCCGCTATCCTCTCCGACGAAACATCGACCGGCGTGACCATCATTCTCCTTGATGAAGAAACGGATCACGGGCCGATCGTGACACAACAAGTGGTACGAGGTCCGACCTTAAGAACTGATGCGCAGGAAATACAAGGTCGGACCTTAGGAATTAATTCTTCAAGGTCCGACCTTGTATTTCCGGAATGGCCGCCAAAAGGGAGCGTGTTGACCGAAACGCTCGCGCGGGAGGGCGGGATACTGTTGGCGGAAACCCTGCCCGATTGGGTGAGCGGAAAGGTAACCGCCGAGCCGCAAGACCACGCGCGGGCGACATTCACGAAAAAGATCGTGAAAGAAGACGGTGCGATCGATCTCGCGGGCGACCCTTCCATGAACTATAAAAAGATCCGCGCATTCGATGAATGGCCGGGGGCGTATTTTTTCGCGGAGCGGAACGGTAAGAAAGTCCGCGTGCGCATCGCAGACGCGACATATACAGACGGGAAGCTCACCATCATCCGTGTCGTTCCCGAGGGGAAAAGAGAGATGGCTTACGACGACTTCCTCCGCGGCGCAAACAGCACAGGGCGGAAGACGGCCTAAGGTCTCTCCTTGGCGACCAATTTTTCTTATCCGCCTTAGGTGGATTAGAAAAATGGAAGCGACCTAAGTTTTGTTTACAAAACTGGAAGTCCCGTGGGGTGCCCTCTGTGGTGCTTTACAAGGTGAGACCTTGAAGAAACTGGCCGCCTTCCATCCTGTGCCCTCCTCCAAAAGCGAGTTAGTCTTGAATAACAGAGAGCAGTGAGACCGGCGGGCGCTTGCCGGAATTGATCGTCGGCGAGACCTCATTGATCTTGTCGACGACCTCCATCCCTTCAACGATGCGCCCGAACGCCGCGTAAACGCCGCTCGGAAGCGGCTCTTCGTCTTCGGTGAAAAAGACAAGGAGGCTCGGGTCCATCTTCTCGCCCGAACGCCGCGGCATCGCAACGTACCCCCGCACCATTTGCACTTTTTCGGGATTTTCAACGAACGCACGATTGACGCTCTTTTCCTCCTCGGGCGAATCCGACGCGAGGCCGCTTTCAACGTAGACTCCTCCCGGAAAGTGGTAGAATTTCGTCTCATCATAGAATCCCGCGTCTGCGAGACGAAGAAATTGTTTTGTCGCGACAGGGGCCTGCGCGCGAAGGAAAGCGATCTTGAAGTTCCCCTCCGAGGTCGTTACGACAACGTACCGGATCTGCTCGCGATAGTTGACGGTACCGAGGTAGGCCGTTTCTTCTTCCGACGAAAGGTTGATGAGCGTCACCAGCATGTAACCCATGGCAACGGCCGCAAAGATGGTCGTCCCCCAATATGCGATCCCTCTGATGGAAATCTTTTGTTGCATAAAAAAGTTGTTAACCGCGAACGACGCGGCGTTTAAATTCACGTCCGCCTTTCTTTCGTTCGGCGCGGGCGTGGTCGTGATGGCGCTTCACCTCGCGGACGATCATCGCCTGCATCTTGTCGATTGCCTCATAGAGATCGGCGCCCGTTGCGGTGGCACGAAAATCCTTCTTCTTCACGTGGAACGTGATCTCGGCAAAAAAGACCTCTCCGGTGCGGTGATGCTTGGTCGACTTTCCAAGTTCAATGCGCGCAAGCTCGCTTTGCTCCTTCGGTTCGAGGATCCGCACGAGTTCGGCGAGGCGCTTCGTCAGGTACGCGTCGACCGCATTGGTGTGTTCAATATTCGTTGCCTTAATGGTGGTACGCGTGGTACGCATGAAAATCAGTCATTAGTCGCTAGTTGGTAGTTACTAGTATACCAATTCCTTCGTCAAAGCACAGTCACTACTGCATTGGCACTTCGATAAGGAGTATGTCGGCATCTTCCGGTGTCTCGACTTCGATGTGCGACTCGCCCGTTATTTCTATAGTATCGCGTTCAGCAAGCCGGTCTGCTCCGATGTTGACCTTGCCCTCTACGACCATGAGGAAAAGTCCGTGCGTCGAGTCGGCAAGTTGGTACGCGATATTTTTTCCTTTTTTGAGCGACGCGCGGGCGAAAACAGCATCCTGACGAATGAAGAGCACTCCGTCTTTTTTATCACCCGATACCAGAACTTGAAACTCATTCTGCCGGTCTTTTTCGTCGAACTTCTTTTGCTCATAGTAGGGCGGGGGTCCCCGTTTGTTCGGAAAAATCCATATCTGGAAGAGTCGCACCGTCTCCATCGGGTCGTGGTTCCATTCGGAGTGGTTCACCCCCGTCCCGGCGGTCATCACCTGCACTTCTCCGGCCTTGAGTTCCTTTTTGTTGCCTATTGAATCCTCATGCGTGAGGGTTCCTTCGAGCATGACCGTCACGATCTCCATCTCCTCGTGATGGTGGAGGGGAAATCCGCTCTGGGGCGCAACTGCGTCGTCATTCACCACTCGGAGTACGCCAAACCCCATCCGCTTGGGATTCATGTAGTCGGCAAAACTGTAGGTGAAGCAGCTCGAGAGCCACCCAAGGTCGCTTTTGCCACGTTCATTTGCCCGCTCAACATGTCGCATGGTCCCCTCGGTAGGAATCGAACCTACATCGCCTCCTTCGGAGGGAGGCATCCTATCCATTGAACGACGAGGAGTTTACCCTGTAGTGAACCTGCTCAACCGATACGAGACCCGCAAGAACTCATAACACCCGTTGACCACTTCTCAAAAGCTCCGTTTATCGTGTTCTACTGCAGGGTTATGCACAGTATAGCCATTGCTTCCGTTTGTGCAAAAATGCGATACTGCCCTACAGCAAGGTGGAAGAAATCAAAAGAGATTCCCTCGAGGCAGGCCGTCAGGGATGAGCCCAGCGAAAAGTATCCGAAAACACCGGTCCGCCGGAGAGTATCGGAAGAACTAAGTTCGCGAAGAGTACCGGAAGCGCCTAAGCGCACGGCACGTCCGGGAACGTCGGTGTTCCCCCCCAAGATCAGGAGAATGGGTCGAGGGAGGGGTCAACATCCAAGGCTAAACCACCTTGCCCTTATTTCACGAAGCAGCGACCCTGCTTCGTTTTCTTTTGGCACAATGTTATTCTCCCCTTATGCGGTCAACCAAAGAAAAGGCGTGGCTTCTCCGCGAGAAATATCACGGTAACGAAATGCCGCGCTTCTTCGCCGACACGAAACGCCTTGAGGCCGGCGAGCCGTTGGCCTACGTCATCGGCTGGGTGGACTTTCTCGGTTGCCGCATTGACCTCTCCGCGAAACCGCTCATCCCCCGCTCCGAGACGGAGTTTTGGGTTGAGTTAGTCATCATTCATCAGTCACTAGTCACTAGTAAAAATACGAAAATACTTGATCTATTTGCGGGGTCGGGGTGTATTGGCATCGCATTACTCAAGCATTTACTGAACGCAACGGTGGACTTCGGAGAAAAAGATCCGGTGCTTTGTAAACAGATTAAAAAAAATACCGCGCTCAATAATATTGATCCTGCGCGAACGCGCGTTATTCAAACAGACGTCTTCTCCGGCCTCACCGGCACATACGACTATATTTTTGCCAATCCGCCGTACATCGACCCCTCGAAGAAGAATACCGTGCAACACTCCGTCCTGACTTACGAACCAAAAGGGGCGCTCTTCGCGAGATCGGGCGGACTCTTCTTCATTGAACGGCTACTCACGCAAGGCGCGAAACACCTTAGACAAGGCGGCATCATGTATATCGAGTTCGGTCACGGGCAGAAAGTGGCCATCGCGCGGCTTACCCGAACGTACGGGTGGAACCCGACATTCGCGAAAGACCAATTCGGCAAGTGGAGGGTCGTGCGGCTAAAGAAAAATCATCCTTTGTGACAACATGCCTCCCAGTACAAGGTGGAACCTTGGGAATCAATTCTTAAGGTTCCACCTTGTACCGTGAACGCAACTTCTCATCTCGCCTTGTACCTCAATATCTTACGTGTATACTTTCGTACAGGCGCCTCACCGTTCATCAGGAACAACATTGGACATCTACTCAGTTTTAGGCTGGGTCGGAACCATGCTCATCGTCGGGGCGTACTGGCTCAATTCGACGAAGCGCATCGAGTCAACAAGCAGGGTTTACCAGATCATGAACCTTTTTGGTGCGATCGGCATGCTGGTGAACGTCCTCCACACCGAAACGTGGGCCGCGGTCGCTCTCCAATTGATCTGGGCCGGTATCGCGCTCTTCACGCTCTTTAGGCATCGCTCCCCGTAGGCCCCGTTCATAAGTAAACCCAATAAAATATGAACGTGGCACAAAGGGCCGTAATCATAAATAACTAGGGAGTTATTTATGAACGAGCCCTTAGCAAAAATCCGCCTTTTGGGCGGATTTTTTAACGATAGCGCGTGTGGGTCTTCTTGCCCGCGCGTTTGGCCTTTTTGCGCATCGCGACTTTTTGTTTTTTATTCATGCACCTTATTCTATACCATTTGTTCTGAAAATTCAACCGCTTTGCACAACTAAACGCTTTTAAAAAAACCGCAAGCTTGCTTGCGGTTCGTGCGTTCCGGATTGTCGTTCATCGTTCCTTGGGATATTTTTTGCACCGATCGGGTGGAGTGTACGGAGTTGTGGGCTCGAATCGGCCTGCTATCGGGGTGAATGGCGGCGACGAGACGATCCTACATGCACGCCTTTCGGCAACGGCCGCATTTTCGAATGTGATCTTCCCTGACAGAACGCCACTGTCGATACCCCGGAAAATTTCATCCATCATGCCGGCGGGCGGCTCAATCTCGGTTTGCCAGTACAACTCCTGAACTCTCTGGATATGATTGAGCGCAGTATGGGCGTCACCAATATCCATTGCTCTCTTCGCGTCGGCCACACGAGTGTCCATCAGCAAGCGCACGTGCCCCCTTGCGGCGTCCACGTGCTCATCGCTTCGCTTCGTAAGGCAGGATTTTTTGAAAAATGCCTCGGCAGAATCCAACATCACGCGAGCGGCATAGGTCCTCTTTTCTCTCACTGCACCGAGTGCATCCTTCACGAAAGACTCATAGTACTTGAGTCCAAGCGCACACTCGAGGTTTTCACTCTTTTCGGCTACAGGCTGGGCAAGCGCCGAGGCGGCTGTCCAAAGGCAAAGTGTCGTCACGACGGTGAGTACGGTAAACCGCATTGTTCGCTCCATTCGTATGAATGTACGACCCGCATTGAGAATAGCGGGTGAGTGCGTTTTGTCAACGCATGATTCACGTAGCACGAGTTGCTCACCGCCTACTCAAGACAAGAAGCGATTCGAGATGCGGCGTCTGGGGATAGAAGTCGAAGCCGGTCAGCGCATCGATCTTATACAACAACGCAAGTTGTGAGTAGTCCCGCGCCTGCGTCTCCGGATTGCAGGAGAGATAAACGATCGTCGGCGGCAACTTTTCTTTGATCATGACGACCACCTTCGGGTGGAGTCCGGAGCGCGGCGGGTCGAGGACGAGCACATCTTTCCCTTCGAGCAGTCGCGCGTCCATTTTTTCCGCAGGGATACATTCGGCGACGTAATTCGTTATGCCGTTATGTTCGGCGTTCTTCTTTGCGGCGGACGTTGCCGCCGAGACCACTTCGACGCCGTGTACCGTCTTTGCATCCTTCGCCAACAAAAGTCCTATCGTGCCCACACCCGAATAAAGCTCAATGATGCGCGCACCGGAGGGAACGCTCTTCGCGATCAACTCCATCGCAGTCTCAAAGAGCGGGATGTTGTTCTGAAAGAATGCATCCCGCGAGTAACCGAATTCGAGCCCGCACACACGTTCCGTGAGCATGTCGTCGCCCCACCGCCAGAGCTCTTTCGTCTCGACCGAAGCGGGAGACTTTTCCGTCGAGTGGAAGGCAAAGAATCCTGCGAGATTCGGTATGTCGTCGACGGCAAACTTCGGGATGTCCGTCTTTTTGGCATACAACATTGCGAGGAGTTTTCCGGACGACTTGCTCTCACGAAGAATGAGCGTCTTCAGATCACGCGCCGCATATCCCATCTCGCGCAGGCGGGTACATAGTTGGAGGGCGGCAAAGTTCATCGACTCGGAGGCAAGCGCGCACCCCTCCGGTAATGCGATGCGCAAGGACCCACCTCCGCGCACATGAAATGCGAGCGCAAGCGGTGCGGGGATGTCACCGCTTCTGTCCGTAAAACTGAACTCGACCTTAGTGCGGTAACCGTAAAATTGTTCTGCAGGAACAAAATCAGCCTTTGGTGCATCGGCGTAATAGCCAAAAAGTTCTTGGGGGAATGCGTGTTTCAGTTCCACTTGTAGATGATATTCCATCACCTGCCAAGGACTGCAAGAAAGATAATGGAGTTCCTCGGGATTTTTTCGGCTCTCCGACGCGCGCGTCAGCTCCTTGAGTGTGCCGATGTAGATGCCGTGTTTTTTATACACTTCGACGATCCCCTCTTCTCCCGGGAGCATACCGTGGACATGGACCGGCTTTCCCTCATGTATGCCGAGCGCGGCGCCGTCGTGCGCTATTTTCTCCGCAAACATTGAAAATGTCTTTTGCACGATACGCAAAGCATAGAGAAAAAACCCTCCTGCGTCCATGAAATACAAAAGCCCGGCACCATAGAGGTGCGCGGGCTTGTATCAAACCTACCTGCCGAGGCAGGCGGATCACCCGCCAAGTGCGTACTCGACATTGGCGAGCAGCAATTGGGTGACCCCAAAGAACGATGAGAGGGTTCCCTCGAAGCCGGACATCACCGCCGGCATGAGGAGCTTCAGGATCACGATCGCGACCCCAAGACCTACGGCCCTGAATATTCCCATACCTTCGTCTGGCTATGGAGAGATATCCTACCCGACCGTAGGACATGGATCGCTAAGCGGACCCGTTCCCTCCCCGGATAGCCAAGAGTCTCTCGGCCACGCGGGGAGGGTGAAGCGACCTTTTGTTCTGCACCGACCTCTGTCCGCTTTATATCACGAAATCACCACACCTGCAAGTGACCCCCGCATGGCTTTGGGTTATAAAACATGAAGAAACTGTTCTCCAAAGGTACGACGAATGACCTCATCGCTCTTCGTCATCTCCGGCAATTTTTCCGGAGCGGGCAAAACAAGCATCCTCGACGCGGCGCTTAAACGCTTTCCCCTATCGAAAAAAGTCATCACCTGCACCACACGTCTTCCCCGTGTGCACTTGAACGAAAAGGACGGCGTGCATTACCGCTTTCTCACCAGAGAAGACTTCGCCGCACGATCGCAAGCAAGTGCATTCGCGGAAGAGAAGCGTGATTTCGGGACAGGCAATTGGTACGGCGTCTTGCGCGAGGACATCCGGAACGCCGCAAAAGGTGACGCGCCCGCTTTCCTCGTCGTCGAACTTCAGGGTGTGCGAACGCTCCAAGAGGAACTCGGCGACGCCAACTACGTTTTCATCGAGGCGCCGATCGGCGAACTACGCGCGCGACTCGAAAAACGAGGCGACGCGGCCGAAGAGATCGAGAATCGCATGCGGATCGTCGAAGAAGAGCGCGTGCTCCTTCGCGAGGTGCGCATCGACCGTATCATCGTGAACCGAGACGGCGCACTCGAGGCGGCTATCGAGGAATTCGCGACGTTCGTTTCCGCACACATGAGTCGGCACAAAGACGCTACGAAAGAACCATCGGCATAAAACCAAGTGAGCACCGGCACAAACGCTGGTGTTTTTTATGCTACAATGGCCCCATGCGCAAACGTCTCGTCTTTTTTTATCGCAAGGACACTCGCCGCGCACCCAAGTTGGCCGCCTCGCTCGGTGCACACATCAAAAAACACCATCCGAACATGGAGCTTGGCGGCGACAGACCGCATTTCGTCGTTGCGCTCGGGGGCGACGGAACGATACTCGAAGCGGCGCGCATCTACGGCAAACGCGGAGCCGTCGTCGTCGGACTCAATTTGGGTAACGTGGGTTTTCTTGCCTCGGCGCGAAGACCCCGCGAGTTCACGAAAACGCTCGACGCACTCGCAAGCGGCGCATACACCGTCTCCAAGCGCATGATGGTGACCGGCGTGGCGTATCGCAACGGAAAGCAGGTCTATGAGACCGACTCACTGAACGAGATCGCACTTCAAGGACTCTCCGGCGGAATCAAGCTCACGGTCTCGATCGACGGCCATCCCCTGCAATATGTCCGCGGGAACGGCGTCCTTGTCGCGACACCGACAGGCTCCACGGCCTATAACCTTTCCGCACACGGACCGATCGTGACTCCCGATATCCAATGCTTCATCATCACCGAACTCCTCGACCACCATATCCCCACTCCCTCCATCGTCGTCAAACGCACGAAAACAATAGAGATCCTTGTCACCGAGTTACGACAAAAGGGCCTCCTCACCGCAACGGCAACAGGCGAGGCAGTCGACGCGGTGCTCACCTCCGACGACACGAATATCTTTCCGCTCCGTGAAGGAGATCGGATCGTGGTGAGTAAATCCAAAAAACTTATCAAATTCGCGGAATTCACCCCGGGGTACTTCTTCACAAGCCTGCAGGAGAAGTTTGCGTTCCGATAGGGGTGTGGGGTAAAATATAGGGGATGAATCCCGTTAGAGGTCGCGGACCCGAACGAGATTTTATAAAAATGGCAAAGCGGGAAATTTTATTACCGGCAATAATCAAGTAGGCAACACGGGCAACTGGGTTCGCGTCCTACCTCTAACGGGATGAAAAAACTCTATAGGCACAAAATCGGAACTCATGGGACCCCGCTTGCAAGCGGTATCTTTAGCGGCTTGGGCGAATGGATGGAGGTCTCTCCCGGTGTCTTGCGACTCGGCTATGCAGTCATCGCTCTTTTGACCGGTATTCTTCCCGCTGTCTTTCTCTACCTCATCGCACACTTTTTGATTCCGGAGAAAAAGTAGTAAGCACTCACAAAAAAACAATCCGCCCTTGGCGGATTGTTTTTTTGATAACCTACTTCACAAGAACCGAAGTGATTGTAACCGGCGAGAGCGGACGATCATTTGCACCAACGGGGGTCGTTGCAATCTTATCGACAACCTCCTGCCCCGAGACCACCTCGCCGAAAATGGTGTAAAGCGGGGGAAGTCCGTAATCTTGGTGCATGATGAAGAACTGGCTTCCATTTGTATTGGGTCCGGAATTCGCCATCGCAAGTACGCCGCGTTTGTACCCCTTCTGATAGAGCGCACTTCCCGCGTTGATCTCGTCGGCGAACTGATACCCCGGCCCGCCCGTACCCCATTGCGACGCTTTGCTGTCGTCCCTTGAAAGCGGGTCGCCGCCTTGGATCATGAACCCTTTGATGACGCGGTGAAACCGCACGCCGTTATAGAACCCTTCGCGCGCGAGCTTAAGAAAATTCTCCGTCGTCTTCGGTGCGTCCGCTGTGTGGAGGCGAAGCGCAATGTCGCCCATCGAGGTCTTGAGGGTCACCGTCGTTTCCGTTGTCTTGGGCTGTGTTGTGGTCATTGGTGTTTCGTTACTTTTAACTTCGGGGGCGGGCGGCGTCGGTGTCGCTTGTGGTGAGCCGGTCGAATCCACGGGGAGCGTGAGGGTCTTGTCCTCAACGACAACATCGCTCGCCGTCGACTTCTTATATCCGTCGCCGCTCATGACGTAGAGCCCGACCGCGACGAAAACGATCAGCACGCCGCCGCCGATGATAGCCGTAGTTTGATTCATATTATCTGGTGAATAAGTCTTAATAATGAAAAAATCTCGTGCAGAAAAGTATAGCATTTGCGCACATGCGTTTCAAGAAAAAGCCCCCGCGACACGGGGGCACCGACTATGACATTGTGTTGTACCTCTTGTGGAGTTCGACTGACCGAAGAACGTACTCCTCGGCATACTCCATTGACAAGGGGCCGGCGAGCGTACTTCCGCCCTCGTGGAGCTTGCCTTGCGCATCAACGGAAAGCCGCGGATACATCGCGAAGAGTGGCTCCGCGAGGCGGTAAGTGTCCGGCCCGAGTCCTCCCGCCACGCCGACGCCGGGCTCGTCCATGCGTTCGTAGAGGATGTCGACGAAACGCACGAGTGAACGAGGGTCGAGTGCGCGCCCTTTTCCGCCGCTTTTGTCGAGAAGAAGTCGGCTCACGATGCCGTCGTAACTCCTGACGGCCCCCCACATCCGAAGCGGGTTTTCACCGACTTCTGCAAGGGCTTTCCCGCCGATCTGAAGAATGAAATTCACCGCGGGATATTTCTTGCGGAACCGCTCAAGCACGGACGGGTCCGGCCAGACCATGTCGAGCTGAATGAGGTTAAGGTGCGGGCCACCGAGACGGGCGACGCGTTCAAGAGAGGGCTCAAGGTCGACACCGTCGTAATCAGCATAATGGACGGTATTAAGGACGAGATCGAGGCGCGCGGCGAAGATCTTCGCGATGTGACGCTTCGGCGGACAGACCTTCTTCCATTCGGAAGGTATCCCCCAAAGCACTTTCCGCGTCATCGTGACACCCGCCTTAAGAAAGAGCGGCTCGAAGGGCCTGAAGTGGTCCCGAAGCAGAAGGATCTGCTCAAGGGAGCTCACATCGCAAACGCCGATATACGGCAGGGCGTGCATCTTTTCACTCACGACAACCTCCTGACGAACTCCTTTGGATTTCTATAGGAAAAGCGGGGTGCGGTCAATACGTAAAAAAACAACCCCTTCCGGCACGACAGTGCGGGTTGGGGTTGGTTGAAACTCCGACTACTTACTTCTGAAGCGGCAGTGTCGCCTGAACGCCAAGCTGGCCAATGATCGCCGTGCAGCTCGCCTTCGCGCCGCACTCTTTGAGCGCTTCGACCTGTTTCTTGGCGATCTCGAGCGACAAGAATTCGCTGACAGAGTACCCGATCTTGTTGCGGTACTCGTTGTCGGCATTCGCCCGCTCCCGTTCAGCGTTCTTGCGCTGGATCTCCGCGGCAGTGCGCTGAATCTCGGTCTGCGCACGCTGTTGCTGGTTCGCGGTTTCCGCCAACTGGTCGAGGATCTTCTGCGGCGGCGTCACCTTGCCGACGATGACTTCCATCACCTCCGCGTCGATGCCCTTGTCCTTCACGAAGTCCCGCATCTCCTTGATTACGTGTCGCTGGATGTCGCCGAGGACGTCTTTTTGGGCGTTGGCCTGACGGGTCGTGAGCACGGTCATCGTGTACTTGGCGACCTCGTCACGTACCGACGTGCGGAACACTTCCTTCAGGTTCTGCGGGTACCAGTTGGGTCCGAACGACGCATGCAGGCGCGGCGTCTTACCGCTGATCGGGCGCACTTTGATGTACGCGTTGAAGTCGATTGGGATGTTATCGGCGGTGATGGTACCGTCAATGGCGTCGTCGAACTTCTCGGTGTGCTGGAACGGGCGAAGATCGTACCGAATGATCTCGGTGGTGTAGAAAAGCCACGTCGAGCCGGTCGAAAACGGTTCCGGCCGAACCCCGCCGCCGTCGAAGATCGAGAAAAAGGGCTTGTCGACCATGATGGCTTCGTGTCCGGCTTCCACCTGAACGCGATTCATGACGGTTCCCATGGTGCCAAGAGCGACCGCGACAACTGCGGCGACGATCAGCTTCCTTTTGTGACGTGCCAGAAAGTCATCCACTGTTATACTCTCCTTGAAATGTTAATGAACGAAATGTACGCAAAATCGCGCACCATGATGCTAGCATATCTTTAAGCCTGTGTCAATCCCAATCACTCGTATCGCAGGGCTTCAATCACTCGTGTCCGGTTAAATTCCGGTAGATATAGAAATGGCCCGTCTGTTGA
>MHLS01000047.1:2966-6400 GCA_001819095.1 Candidatus Lloydbacteria bacterium RIFCSPLOWO2_02_FULL_54_12 | reverse complement strand
AAATATCTGTTTTATGGCTCAGTGGCAAGGTGAAACATTCAAAACAAACCGGTGATTTTGGGTATTATCCCCACTTTTTGTCGATCCTCAATGCAATACATCCTTTCCGCGAAGGTAACGGCCGGACACAAACATCATTTCTCCTCCTACTTGCCGACAACGCCGGGCACCCGCTCGATCTGACAAAATTCGTTCCCGAGCGTTTCATGGACGCAATGGTAGCAAGTTTTGAGAAAAACGAGACACAGTTGGCGTTGGAACTTAAGGGACTTGCGGGATAGACACGACCTCTCGCTAGGAGTTAACCTAAAAAAACAAAAAACAATAGTGCCCGAGACGCGTCGACGTGATAATCTAAAACTAAGCGAATCGGCTAAGGTGGGCACCACGCGGTTCTCGCTTGAGTCAGCCGACCCTCCAATTTTGCTAAATAAAAACGCACCACCGCTGGTGCGTCCTAAAATTTGTACCCGATCTGGGTTATACTTTCGGATTCGCAATGACGAGTTTCCAGTGCGAGTTGG
The DNA here is from genome assembly GCA_001819095.1 of Candidatus Lloydbacteria bacterium RIFCSPLOWO2_02_FULL_54_12. Taxonomy (GTDB): domain Bacteria; phylum Patescibacteriota; class Minisyncoccia; order Phycocordibacterales; family UBA6899; genus MHLP01. The sequence goes on along the minus strand of MHLS01000047.1, from coordinate 5,876 downwards.
AGAGAGTTTCGTGCTCAAGGAGCACCAGTGCGCACTCCGCAAGACATTTGAAGCAGATGTTTGCTCCGTTGGCGAACTGGCGTTCGGTGACCTCGAATTCCGTTGCGCAGAAGTCGCAGGGTGCTACTTTGGGAAATCGCGCCATGCGTTCGTGGTCGACGCATGCGAACTCCGTTCCGTCGAAGATATCGACACACATACTGCAGATTCCCACCCCCGAATGCTCCGACTGGATGATCCGCTGTTCCCAGCCGGGGTCGGTACCGCAAAAATTGCAAAACGGTTTCTTTGCGTCTTGGCACATGAGCGTATCTCCGAGGAAAAACTGCGAAAAGAAGAACAGGTTGATGTTCGGACGCTACCATACTATTTTGTACAAGTCAAATTTCAGTGAACGGCCCCGCCTTGTCTCGAAACATCCCATGCTATGATGTCCCTCAATGGAAGAGCAAAAGGTCACCACAAGAGGTATCGCGCTTGATATCGACGAGACGCTTGCCGCGACGAACTATTACTGGGTCCGGATGCTTGAAGAGCGCTTCGGGAATCCCGAGCATCTTCCGCACAAGGAGATCATCAGGCGTTACCGCTACACCCAACACGTGCCCTTCTGGCAGACGCCCGAGGCCTTGGCGTGGATGGAGGAGGCGCGCAATTCCGATGAGATTCAGGAGGAGATCTTGCTCATCGAGGATGCCGATCATGTCGTCGAGCGGCTCCACAAGGTCGTCCCCATATCGGCGTATATCACGGCGCGGCCCGAAGGCGTGCGGAGGGGGACGAAGCGATGGCTCGCCCGCCACGGCTTCCCCGAAGCACCGCTTATTATGCGGCCCACCGACCTCATCCACGAAGACAGCACCAAGTGGAAAGCGGAACTCCTCGCCTCGCTCTACCCGACCGTGCGCGGGATTATCGACGACAACGCAAGCCTGCTCCTACACTTGCCCGAGAATTACGGCGGCACGATCTTCTTGTACGACCACACGGAGGCCCCAAAGACCGATATCAAGGTCGTCGCGGTGAAAAGGTGGGACGATGTGCTTTCGGCGGTCTCCGCTCTACTCCACTAAGAGAGTCCTGTTCGATGTTGTGTTATTCTATATATCCATTACGCATTCGATTAAAAACCCAACATCATCTATGTCACGAGTAAGCACCTATCTCAACTTTCCCCGCTCAACGGAAGCGGCGTTCGATTTTTACCGGTCGGTCTTCGGCGGAGAGTTCGTCGGAGGTATCCATCGCATGGGCGAGGTCCCGCCTGCGCCGGATGGTCCGAAACTGGCGGAGGGCGACAAGAATTTGGTGATGCATATTACGCTCCCCATTCTCGGCGGTCATGTGCTCATGGGCACCGACGCGCCGGAGTCGATGGGCTTCACAGTCAAATATGGGAACAATGTCTACATCAACCTCGAGCCGGACACGCGCAGTGAGACGGAGCGGCTGTTCAAGGCGCTCTCGGAGGGTGGCAAGGTGGAGATGGCGCTTCAGGAGATGTTCTGGGGCGCTTACTACGGTTCCTGCACCGACAAGTACGGGGTGCAGTGGATGTTCAACTGCGAGAGCAAGGTTTGAGTTTATATTTAACGACATCATTAATTTATGAAAAAAATAATTTCTCACTCATTTTTTCTAGGATTGGCACTCTTTATACTCGCTCCCATTTCAGTGGTAAGTGCCGCCGAAGAAATAGATGCTTATTGCGCCGCCCCGGCAGGAGCTGTTCCTCACGGAAGTACTGTCACCCTCACCATCAAATTTGGTGATAGCGACAAGAGTAATGCCCTAATTGTGCAGGGGCCATTTAAAGTTTTACGATATGACAACGGTAAAGCAATAATCGTTGACGCAAAGCGTGGCAATGAGAAAGATGATAAGGGAAAAGAAAATACTGAAAAACCAACCCTCACGTTTAGCGTTCTCTTGAGCCCGAAACATAAACTTCCATCACCAGCCACCGAGTCGGTAACTTTTACCTACTTTGTGAAACACAAAGAGGGTAAAAGGGGTGAACTGTTTACCACAGAGCGTGAACAACAAGTTGATTGTGCCTTTGTTGTTCAGCATGAAGTAGGAGAATCAACGACGCCAAGTGGTGACAATGCAGATGATGATACTCAGAAAAGTATTGGACCTGCCGATTTGGGGGTCCCCGATCCGGGCACCTTGCCTACAAGTCGCTTCTATTTCCTGAAAGAATGGCGCAGGGGGCTTACGCGCCTTTTTACCTTTAACGCAACGAGCAGGGCGGAACTGGAGCTTCGTATCATGAATGAAAAGGCGGCCGAGGCACTCAACGTAGAGGAAACAAAGCCGGATGACGATGAGGCACTTGTGAACGCACTGGAAAATTACACAAAAGCCCAAGAGAATCTTAGGATGCGTCTCATTGACCTCGAAGAAACTTCCGAAAATCCTCGTGTTGAAAAATTGCTTGAGCAGTTAAATGAGCAAACGTTAAAACACGCCGTCCTCCTCGATCAACTTGCACAGCGTTGGGTTACAGACCCATATGTTGAAGACGCGAACGTGCGACCGAGCGATGAGCAGGGAAGTACTGAGCACGGCAGTGCGAACGTGGTCAACCCAGAGGGGGCTCGGGACAATCATCTGCAAGGCGCTGTTGATATTGCCCAGAAAAAAATTCACGAAGTCGTTGTTGCCGGCGCAGAGAAAGATAAAAACATAGAGCAGAAAGCGGTCGAGCAAATTGCGCGTGCCGAGGCAATGATTAAAGAACTTCAATCCGAATTGGCGGGGTTTGCCATCAACGAGCCCAGTGTGCCAAATGCGCGGCTCGCAATAAAGACCAAGGGCACTTCAGCCGGGATTGCCGTCGATGAAGAAGGTGCGTCAGACCAAAAAACAGGACCGGTACGTTTGGAACCGACTCCGGCGCGAATT
>MHLS01000047.1:0-2947 GCA_001819095.1 Candidatus Lloydbacteria bacterium RIFCSPLOWO2_02_FULL_54_12 | reverse complement strand
CAAACGTGACGACAGAAAGGCAAACCCCCAAAAGGGATTTCGGCGACAGAATGAAGGCGGGACTGGAGACCGCCGGAGGCATGCTCGCGAACGGCAAGACCTTCTTTGCAGAAGGAAAGTTTGGCGAGGCATTTGGTCAGGCGAGAGCCGCGGAAGTGTTGGCAAGAAATATCTCACGCATGCTCGACGGAGTACTTCGGGCGGATACCGGAGGGTTGGAGGACGGAATAAAAGCCGTTGCGCCCCCCATGCCGAATGTGCCGATGCCCATCGTACCGGGTACTGGCACAAAAGGAGAGAACAGCGTTCCTGTTGTAGAGCAGAGGGTATTTCCTGAAACGAATAACAGAGAAGTGGCGTGTCCCGGAGATCATGCGATTGCTTGCGAGGTTCCCAAGACTCCGGAGTGTCGTGACGGCGTGTGGGTATGTATTGGTCCGGCAACAAGCGCGGGGCTCATTACGGTCCCTGAAGCAGAAGTCAGTTCCTCGGTGCGTGTGAGCGGGTATGATTTTGTCTTTAGCGGTGGAGTGTTTGATATGACCAACGCGCCGGCAATGACAAATGGTGTCGCACTTGCGAATATCACCGTTTCAGTTACCGGCCCGCTCGCATTCTCCACGCAAACGCACAGCAACGGCATTTTTACGCTCACATTTCGCGGCGCACCCGTAGGCAACTATAAGGTGTGTGTGACGTTGCCGAGCGGATACACGGCACCATCCGCAGGCGACCCGCCTTGTGAAGAGGTGTTAGTGGAGACTGTCCCGGACGAAAGAATGCTCGTCTTTACGAATAAAGGAAACAAAGCATACTTCACCGGCACTGGCTTCAATTTTTCTGCCATACGCAAATAAGTTGTAGAAAAATTGGGAGTACCTTCAGGTGTGATGCCCTTAAGTGTGGGAATTTATGACAGCAAAGAAGTCAGCGTTGAAAAAGCATAAGCATTACCACAAGGACGGCAGTTTGTGGGCCGAGGGGAAAATTGCGGGCGGGAAAATGGAAGGTTTTTGGAGGTGGTTTCGGAAAGATGGGACGAAAATGCGAATAGGTAATTTCAAGAAAGGAAAACAGACTGGCAAATGGACGACCTACAACAAGAGCGGGACGGTCGTCAAAGTTACGGATTTTGATAAATAAGTTCCAACTTCAACTCACTCATGCACAAGATCCCCGTCAAACATCTCCCGACATTCTCCGAGCGCGTGCTCAAGGCGGCGCTTTTCATACCGCGCGGCCGCGTCTCGACCTACGGACGGATTGCTCGCGTGGCGGGAGCGGGCCCTATGGCGGCGCAGAGCATCACGACGATATTGGGGAAGGCGTATGATGCGGGGGAGAGAGGGATACCCTTCCACCGGATTGTCTATGCTGACGGGCGGATCTGGATCTCCGAGCGTTATCGCAAAGAGCGGATGAAGCTCTACAAAAAAGAGGGGATCAAAGTGGACAAGCAGAGCCGCATTGAGAACTTCGCCGACGTGTTTTACGGATTTTAAAACCGACACTCATGTATTTCGTCTATATCTTGAAATGCGCCGACGGGTCGTTCTATACCGGCATTACGACCGACCTCAAGCGAAGGTTTGAAGAGCACAAGAGCGGAAAAGGGGGACGTTACACACGCGCCCACGGTGCGCTCCGGATGCTCTATAGAGAAAAGCAAAAAGATCGAAGCAGCGCCTTAAAACGCGAAGCCGCGATCAAGCGCTGGGGTCGCGCGGACAAGCTTGCTTTGAGCAGGTCTCGGGCGCATAAACCGGCGCCGCCCCGACATTGACCTAGGAGGCCCTCTTGCCATTGTGGGGAGTGGATTGAAAGGCAATCTGGTTTATACTCAACACATGCACCGTGTGTCCCGCAAATACGCCCTGCTCGTCTTAAGTTTCCTGATGGGGTTTCTTTCTCCCATGATCATCTCTCTTGTGACGTCGCGGCTTTATCCGGCTCCTCACGACCAAGAACCACAAAGTCTTGTCGCTGAAGCATATCTGGCAGACGAGGAGGCCGTCGTCATCGCACCGGAGAACGACGATGAAGAGTCGCTCATTCTGCCCGTCACGAAAGTAATGTTCGAGTATATAGGAGTGGTTGAGGGTTGCGGACCGCACTTTGAAGGAGAATGCGTCAACGTCCGCTCCGGCCCCGGAGAAGATTATCCCGTGGTCACACGATTGCGGAACGGCATGGTGCTCAAGGTAGGAGGCAAGGTCGAACGCGACGGACGCACATGGTATAAGATCGTGTTTGACGAGTGGGTGCGTTATCCGAATCGTGTTAAAGGGAGTTGGTATGTCGTCGCGGATTACGTCGAGGTGTTGCTCGATGAGGGCGACCGCGGTCTCGAGCACGCCCCCCTCGCGTCGAGTACCAAGCGTATCGTCGTTGAACGCGGGAAGCAAAAGCTTTTCGCTTACAACGGTGAAGAATTGTACATGGAAACGAGCATCTCTACCGGCCTCCTGCTGACGCCGACGCCGCGCGGAACATTTACCATTTTTAAAAAGACACCGAGCCGTTACATGCAGGGACCCATTCCCGGCATTGCGGAGCAATACTACGATCTTCCCGGCGTCCCGTGGAACCTCTATTTCACCGAGGCGGGCGGGGCGATCCATGGGGCGTACTGGCACGATAAGTTCGGGAGAAAGTATTCGCACGGATGCGTGAACTTGCCTCCCGAACAAGCGCGGCAACTCTATCTTTGGGCCGATATCGGCACCCAAGTCGTCGTGAAGGACTAGGGTTTCCGTTGGCAATGGGTTAACCCCAAAAGTATCGTATAATATGTGCATATGAGAGCCGTGAATAGGATATTGGGTGTGGCGGTCGCCATCGGGGCATTTTTCGGAGATAATACCCAAAATCACCGGTTTATTCCCCGGTGTTTTTTGTACCCTTTTTCTTTCTCTTCGGAGCAATCGTCGACTCAAGAAAGATCGCA
>MHLS01000046.1 GCA_001819095.1 Candidatus Lloydbacteria bacterium RIFCSPLOWO2_02_FULL_54_12 | reverse complement strand
ATCTTTCTTGAGTCGACGATTGCTCCGAAGAGAAAGAAAAAGGGTACAAAAAACACCGGGGAATAAACCGGTGATTTTGGGTATTATCTCACATCTGTGATATAAAGTCAAACACGCGTGGAGGCGAGGCGTTTTGTTATACTTGAATGAAATGGCGCTCAAGAAAAAAAGACCAAAAAACGTCATTGCGAAACACCGTTCTCCGTCGCGCTTCGCAATGAAAGACTTCAAGACGACCAAGTCGCACGTACGACCATCGTGGGATGAATATTTTCTCAAGATCATGAAGATCGTCGGGACGCGGGCGACATGCGACCGCGGACGAAGCGGTTGCGTCGCAGTGAGGAACAAGCGCATACTGGCGACCGGTTACGTCGGTGCACCCGCCGGCGTGAAGGATTGTGACGAGTTGGGGCACGAGATGCACACGGTCGTCCACGGGGACGGCAAGAAGACCCAGCATTGCATCCGTGGCACGCACGCGGAGCAGAACGTCATTGCGCAGGCGGCGCGTATCGGAGTGTCGCTCGAAGGAGCAACGCTCTATGTCTCCATGTCGCCGTGCTACGCATGCGCGAAGATGATCATCAACGCAGGAATCAGCCGTGTTGTCGCGCCGAAGGATTATCACGGGGCCATGCGGAGCAAGGAGGTACTCAAAGAAGCTGGCGTCGTATTTGATCTGCTTTCCGGCGCGATGGTAAAGTACCCCGGTATGTCGGCCGACGAAGATGAGGAGTGAGCAAAAATGACAAAGTGTGAGGTTGAACCTTGAAGAATTGATTCCTAAGGTTCAACCTCGTGTCTTGACCCACCCTGTACGAGAAAAACATGACAACAACAAAGATCATCCTTGGTTTTGCGGGCGAGATTGCGAGCGGCAAAGGTACCGCGGCCAAGTACTTGGCCGAGCACCACGGCGCCGCGACCTATCGCTTCTCGACGATACTGCGCGATGTCCTTCGGCGCCTCCACCTTCCGGAGGATCGCACGACGCTCCAGACGCTCTCGACCTTTCTCCGCAAAGAGTTCGGCGAAGACACGCTCGCGAAGGTGATGTTCGAAGACGCGAAGAACGACACACATTCGTTGATCGTGGTCGACGGCGTGCGCCGGCTGGAAGACGTGAAGTATCTTCGCGAGATACCGGAATTCAAACTCTGCTACTTGAGCGCGCCGATGAAAACGCGCCACGAACGCCTTCTCTCTCGCGGCGAGAATCCGGACGACAAGACGAAGACCTACGAGCAATTTGTGAAAGACCACGAAGGAGAGCCGGAGCGCGAGATCGGGAAGCTCGAGGCGTTCGCGGCGGAAGTCATCGACAATTCCGGCACGCTTCCCGAGCTTTACCAAACACTTGACGCTATCGTCAAAAAATACGGCGAGTAATTGTCCACTGCCATTCTTTGCGTGAGCGTGCAACAATGGCGGTCAGAACGTACAAAGGAAAAATTATGCAAGGGAAATTTATTGTTATCGAAGGTGGAGATGGGGTGGGCAAAGGGACGATTGTCGGACATCTTCGAAAAAGTTTTCCCGAAGGTGCATTGATCTATACGCGTGAACCCGGCGGCACCGAGGTTGGGGAAAAAGTAAGAGAGATATTGCTTGGGTGTGCAATGTTGCCCGCAACGGAGATGATGCTTCACTTTTCCTATCGTCCGGAGCTTTTTGAACGGATTGTCCTGCCTGCGGTTCGAAGTGGCAAACATGTCATTGATGAGCGGCATATCGCCTCTACATATGCGTACCAGATCGTTGGTCGCGAATGTAACCATCTTCTTCCCGGTTTTCTCGCCATGGAACACATTTTAGGCGAGATTATTGTGCCGGATCTCTACATCTACCTCGATCTCGATCCGAAGATCGGTGCGGAGCGTCTCAAGAAGAGTGGTAAGACGCTCGATCGTTTTGAGCTTGAAGGCGAGGCTTTTCATCAACGCGTACGCAAGGGTTATCTTGAGTATTTCAAGAATCATCGAAGCATCATCGTTGATGTCAGTCGAGACATCGCGCCCATTCTTCAAGACGTTGAGGAGATCGTCCGCAAAGAAACGGGTCTTTAGTCAAAAAAACGTTACACAGCCCGATTCGTCGGGCTTTTTTTGTGCCCGGATTGTGTTAAGATTTCCTTAATGAGAGAGAAACTGGAGGGCTACATCAAAGAAGCGTTGAAGGAGTTCGGCATTACCGGAGTCGATTTTGTCGTTGAGCACCCCGGAGAGTTGGCGCACGGCGACTGGGCGACGAACGTCGCGATGACAGCATATCGAGGACTTGCAAAAGCAACGAATTCGCATGTACCGAATGCGGAGAAAGCAGGAATCATATGGGCGGGAAAGGCAAAAAACCCCCGTGAGCTTGCCGAGGCAATTGTTGCAAAATTGAAAGCGAAAAATTATCCCGATATCCTAAAGATTGAGCCTGCTGGACCGGGATTCATCAATTTCAAACTTGCTCCTGCGGTTTTTGAGGATGAGCTCACCGCCGCGATTTCCAAAGGAGAAAAATGGGGTTGGAACGATACGCTCAAGGGAAAGAAGGTAATGGTGGAATATACCGACCCGAATCCGTTCAAGGAATTTCATATCGGACACCTGATGTCGAACGCCATTGGTGAATCTATTTCCCGCATCATTGAGGCAAGCGGCGCGGAAGTGAAACGCGCCTGCTACCAAGGTGATGTTGGTTTACATGTCGCGAAGGCAGTTTATGATATTAGGGAATCGGGACGAATGGTTACGTCTCCGAGCAGTGCGGGAAAAGTTAAAACAATAAAGTTTTTAGTAAGCTATGATTTTGAGGCCCCCAAAGGAGTAGATTTCAAGGTTAATGTAAAGAAGAATTATGCCGAGGGAAGTAGGAAATATGAATTAGATGAAGATGTAAAGCAAAAAGTTTTGTCTATAAATAAACTTGTTTACAGTCTACTAGAAAATGGACTAGATTATTCGGGTGAAGAAGAGCACGAAATAGCGTGGATTTATCTAAAGGGGAGAAAGCGAAGCCTAGAACTGTTTAAGAAGATTTACAAAAAACTAGGCACAAAATTTGACTATTTTTTCTTTGAATCTGAAACGGGAGAGGTCGGCAAAAAAGTTGTTCAGGAAAACAAGGGAAAAGTTTTCGAAGAGAGTGAGGATGCTCTCGTTTTTCGCGCCGAAAAGTACAATCCAAAGTTGCACACGCGTGTCTTTGTAAACAAAGAGGGACTCCCAACGTATGAGGCCAAGGAGTTGGGTTTGGCAAAAATAAAATACGAAAAATTCCCATACGATGTTTCCATTGTTATAACGGGAAATGAGGTCAACGACTACTTTCAGGTACTCCTCGAGGCCATGCGCCAGATATTTCCCGACCTTGCCGCGAAGACCGAGCATTATTCCCATGGCATGCTTCGGCTTCCGACGGGAAAGATGTCGTCGCGCACGGGCGACGTCATCACGGCGATGTCCCTCCTCGACGAGGCAAAAATGCGAATAATAAAAAACGTTGAAGGGGTTACGAAAGAGGTGGCCGAAGCGGCGGGTGTCGCGGCGGTCAAATATTCCATCCTTCGCCAGGCGGCTGGGAGGGACATCATTTTTGACTTTGAGCAGTCGCTCTCGTTCGAAGGGGACTCTGGTCCGTACCTGCAATATACACATGCGCGCACTTGCTCGGTCTTGGAGAGGGCGGGAGACGCCGCAGTTTCCGCCGATGCGGCACACGGCGACTTCGGCCCTCTGCCGCGCCTCCTCGCGCGTTTTCCCGAAATAGTACTTCGTGCAAGCAGTGAACGTGAGTCACATCATGTTGCGAATTACTTGATTGATATTGCGCGCGAGTTTAACTCTTTTTACGGAAGTACGCAGATACTGGATGGTGCGTCAGACCAGCTGTACAAGTTGGCACTCACAAAAGCGGTTGGACTCACTCTCAAGAACGGCCTCTGGTTGCTCGGTATCGCCGCACCCGCTAAAATGTAACGATCTTGGCGTCTGCCAAGACGGCCCAAGGTTTCTCCTTTGCTTGGCAAGTTGAAACCTTGGAGAAGTTGGCCGTCCCTGGTGTCTACAAGAGATAACATATGGAAAATTCCGAAAAACCGAGAGAAGAAACCCCGATGGGGCGCGTCTGGCTCATTGTGCTCGCGAGCATGTGCTTCACCTTGGGCGCTTCGTGGATCTGGCACTTGAGCGGCATGAACGGGCTGGCACGCAAGAATAACGCCGAGCGCGAGCGGATCGTGGAGAACACTTCGCGCATCACGGCGTACCGCGACGTACTCAAAGAGGAGGGCGCGGAAAGGGCGAAGGAGTATCTGAAAAGCCAATCCAACACCTATGGAAACTAACGACCGCAAAGAGGTCATCCAGTTGAACGGCCTTACCATTTTAGTTGTGATGGCGCTCGTCGCGGATTTTCTTATCGTGGGTTTAATGTACCGATGGCACGGTCACCAAATATTCGCGGACGAAAAGAAGTACAACGGCGAGTACACGGAACTTCTTGAGAGGGAGCACGGCATCAAGAACGAAATAGTTGCACTTGAAGGTGCGACAACATGGAACGAGACGGCGTATGTGAAGTCGACGGGGAAGAACCTGAACGTTGCGCAGTAGTATCTGCGGTAGGGTGAATCTAAAAAATACAAGGTCGAACCTTGAAGAATTGATTCCTAAGGTTCGACCTTGTGTTTTTTCAGAAAAACTCTACGATAGAAACAGAAGTTCGTTCGAGGTGCATAGTGAAAAAAGTGATGTTCGGTTTTGCCGGAGAGATTGCCTCGGGCAAGGGCACGGGGACAGGGTTCTTGAAGGAGTGGTATCCGGGGACGCCGTCGGTGCGCTTTTCCGACTCCCTGCGGGAGTATCTCGCGTGGTTCAACAACGTCAAAGCGGCCGGCATATTCGGTGCTCTCGATTTCGAGGGCACGAAGCAGTACCTGACCAAAGGTCTGTACAACATTTTTCCGACTGACGTGCTCGACCGTTCTTCGGCGCCGCAATTTGCCGGCTTCACCGCGTGGGTTCAAAATGGCTGGCTTTCGTATCAGAGCGAGGTGAAAGCAGACCGGACTAACTTGCAGGGCCTTTCGACCGCACTTCGAGCCATTTTTGCCGAGAACATTCTCGAACAGACGGTCATTACGCGCATCCGCTCCGCGGAGACGGAAAGCCCGCTCGCCATCATCGAGGGCATCCGCCGTGTCGTCGACATCGGCACCTTGCTCGCGACGCAGGAATTCCGCCTCGTGTACGTCGAGATCGATCCCGTCGTGGCGCATCAGCGCATGGTGAAGCGGAACGAGAACGTGGGCGACGCCGAAATGTCATTCGAGCGTTTCATGGAATTACGTAATGCGGAAGCGGAACAGCAAATTCGTTTGCTCAAACCGCATGCGCATCTCGTCATTGACAACAGCGGACCGCTCGAGGTGTTCGAGGGAGCGCTTCGCGCAAAGGCCGCCGAGTGGGCCGTCTCTTAGGCGAGCAGTCGCTCGTTCCGGTCACGCTTTGCGCGTGCGAAGTGTTGCTTCGGCGGAACAACAACCACCGACTCTACTACTTCCTCGATGTGAGCGGACCGGATTCGCCCCACTGGCTTATCCTCCCTCAACATGAAGTGCTGGGGCATTTCCATCCGTGGAACGACGAGGAGAAGACGGTGATTGATCGGTGGCTCGCTTCGGACGGCTTCCGCGCGTTCATGCTTTCGAACCAGCGCTCCCGCTTCAGGCATCCTGTCGTCGATCTTGAGAGCGGCAAACTCGCCATTCGTTCGGGGAAGCAAAAGGTCACCCCGCTGGAGTGACCGCCGCACTCTCGGTATCCCGTAGTAGGCTCGCACTCGGTGCAGGCCCGTTACGGGGCTTTTCTTTTTTGTGTGTTTGTATAGAATGGCCGTTGGAGCAAAAGGAGGAAACGATGTTTCAGGTGACGGAAACGGCAGCGAAGTACATTCTCGGCTCACTCTCTCCGGTCGACAAGGACAAGCCCGTGCGTATTTCATTCACGACGACGAAAGGGTGCGGCGACAAGAAACTCGCGATAACTCCCGGCGCGATGGTGACGTGGGACGACTCGGTGCTTCACGACCACGGTCTCGTTGCGATCGCGAACTTGAAGGAGCACCAGGAACTTTCCGGCGGGACGCTCGACCTAGAGGTTGACGGGCTGAATCGGCGCCTGATCGTCCGCTCGGAGCGGTTGTTGTCGTGCGGTTGCGGGACGAGCTACAGCACCAAAAAGTCGGACACTTAGTAAGGACACAGCGCGAGTACTCTCGCGCTTTTCTTTTTCCGCGCATTCTGGAAACTCTCAAAAAATGTGTTATGATGGCCGTATTATGCCCGAGGAGGGAAGCAAAAAAGAGGAGACTACTTGTCCCGTTAGAGGCCGCGGTCGCTGTTCGGGGTTGAATTTATGAGAAAAGAAACAAACGATAGTCCAAAAGAAGAGAGCGCACGTGAGGATGTGCGACCGCGATCTGCCTCTAATGGGATCGGCGACCGCGAAGAGGCGGTGCTTCGTTTTTGGAAGGAAAACGCCATTTTTGAGCAGTCGCTCAAACAGACGGAAGGCAAGGAGCCGTACATTTTCTACGACGGTCCGCCGTTCGCGACGGGACTTCCGCACCACGGGCACCTCCTTCAGGGGACGATCAAAGACATCATTCCACGCTATCAGACGATGCGCGGGCGTTATGTTCGGCGTCAGTGGGGCTGGGATTGCCACGGACTTCCCGTCGAGAACATTATCGAGAAAGAGCTCGGCCTGAAGCAGAAGAAGGATATCGAAGCGTACGGCATCGAGAAATTCAACGAGAAGGCGCGTGAGAGCGTAATGCTTTATGACAAAGAATGGCGGACCATCGTGCCGCGCATGGGGCGATGGGTCGACATGGAGCACGCCTACAAGACGATGGACTCGTCGTACACCGAGAGCATCTGGTGGGCGTTCAAAACGCTCTACGACAAGAAGCTCATCTACGAGGGTTACAAGTCGATGCATATCTGTCCGCGCTGTGAGACGACGCTTGCCGCCTCCGAAGTCGCGCAGGGATACAAGGACGTTAAAGATATTTCCGTTTATGTGAAGTTCGAACTTATTGACGACTCACCGAGGTCCGACCTTGGGGAAACTGCTTTAAGGTCGGACCTCGGTAGACCAAAGACCTACCTCCTCGCGTGGACGACGACACCGTGGACACTTCCCGGAAATGTTGCCCTCGCGGTGGGGGAGGATATTGAGTATGTCAAAATAAAAACCATATCTATCTCCGGACTCGAGTTTGAACAAATAAAAAGTGATGGAAAATTACCAAAACCAGCAGTTGCCAAAGATGAATACTGTATTCTTGCGAAAGAGCGGCTTGTGGTCTTTGGAGATAAAAAATATGAGGTTGTGAAGGAAATGAAGGGCAAAGATCTCGTCGGCAAAAAGTACAAACCCGTCTTTGACGATTACGCGAAGAACGAAAAATTAGAGAACCGCGAGCGCGGCTGGAAGGTCTACGCGGCGGATTTTGTGACGACGGAAAGCGGTACCGGCATTGTCCATATCGCGCCGGCGTTTGGCGAGGACGATATGGAGCTCGGCAAGAAGGAGAGGCTCCCGTTCGTTCAGCATGTCGGCATGGACGGAAAAGTGCGACCGGAGGTGAAGGCGCTTGCCGGAATGTACGTCAAACCGAAGTCCGACAACGACAAAGAGCGTTTGGGGGCAGATATCGCCGTGCGCCGATACCTCGAGGAACACGGAAATTTTTTTGCAAAAGAAAATATCACGCACAGCTACCCGCATTGCTGGCGCTGTGATTGGCCCCTTTTGAATTACGCCGCATCGTCGTGGTTCGTGAACGTCACGAAACTAAAACCGCGCCTCCTTGCCGTGAACAGCGAGGTCAATTGGGTGCCCGAGAGCGTGCGCGAAGGGCGGTTCGGGAAGTGGCTCGAAGGCGCGCGCGACTGGGCGATCTCCCGCTCCCGTTTCTGGGGCGCGCCGATCCCCGCGTGGAAGTGCAACACCTGCGCCTATATCGAGTCGCTGGGTTCCTTGTCGGAACTCCGCGCGAAGACGGCCTCGGGCAACACCTACTTCGTCATGCGCCACGGCGAGTCCGAGACGAACACGAAGAACATCGTGAGCTCAAAGACTGAAGAGCGATTTGCTCTGACCGAAGCGGGACGGGCGCAGGCAAAGTTGGCCGCCGGAAAATTCAAAGGAAAGGGTCTCGACCTTATCATTGCATCGCCCATTTTGCGCACAAAGGAAACGGCGGCGATCGTTGCGGGCGAACTGGGCATTACAGCAGAGTCCGTCATAGACGATTCGCGCATCACCGAGACGGATATGGGCGATTTCAGCGGAACCTCCATCGAAAATTACCGCGACTATTTCACCTCGATAGAGGAAAAATTCGTCAAACCGACTCCCAACGGCATCACGCTTCAGACGATGAAAACGCGCGTCGGCGAGTTTCTCTATGAGATCGACCGGAAGTATAGAGGCAAGAAGATTCTCATCGTCACGCACGAATACGACGCCTGGCTCCTCGATGCGGTCGCCTCCGGCGCTACGAACGAGGGCGCGGTCGCACTGCGCGCGAAAGCGGGCGACGACTACATCGGCTTCGCGGAAGTGCGCGCACTTGATTTCGCGCCGATCCCGCACAACGACCGATACGAACTCGATTTTCACCGACCGTTCGTCGACCGCATGGACTATCCGTGCTCCTCTTGCAAAGGAACGATGGAGCGTATCCCCGATGTGTTCGACTGTTGGTTCGAGTCGGGGGCGATGCCGTTCGCGCAGTTCCACTACATGGGAGACGAGACGACGCCGGAGGGCAAGCTTTTCATGAAGAACTTCCCCGCCCATTTCATCGCGGAGGCGGTGGACCAGACGCGCGGGTGGTTCTATACGATGCTCATTCTTTCCGTTGCGCTCTTCGACAAGTCGGCCTTCAAGAGCGTCATTGCGACGGGGCTTATTCTCGGGGAAGACGGACAGAAGATGTCGAAAAAGCTCAAGAACTATGCCGATCCGATGGAGCTCGCCGCGAAGTACGGCGCGGACGCGGTCCGCTTCTATATGGTGAACTCACCGGTCGTGCGCGGGGAGGAGCTCATGTTCTCCGTCGCCGGCGTTGATGAGATCTTCAAAAAGATCACACTGCGTCTCGACAATGTCCGTTCGTTCTACGAAATGTACGCCGAGAAGGACCCCATCCACCGTGAGCCGCCGGAGAGCACCGACATCCTCGACCGATGGATCGTAGCGCGCTGGCAGGAGACGCACGCCGAAGTGACGCACCACCTCGACACCCACGAGCTCGACAAAGCGACCCGCGCCGTCATACCCCTTATTGACGATCTTTCGACGTGGTATCTGCGCCGTTCGCGCGAGCGCTTCAAGTCGGAGGACAAAGCGGTGCGCGAGAGTGCCGAGGAAACGACGGGATGGATACTGCTCCAATGTGCGAAGCTCTTGGCGCCGTTCATGCCGTTTTTGGCGGACGACCTCTACCGGCGCCTGCCGATCGCGGAGAAAAAAGCAAGCGTTCACCTTGAAGCATGGCCCGTCATGGGCGTTTCGGCGCAGGCCATACTCGGTGACATGGCGGAAGTGCGCCGCATCGTCTCACTTGCGCTTGAGATCCGCGCAAAGAACGCGCTCAAGGTTCGCCAGCCGCTTGCATCGCTTTCCGTCAACCACGACTCGCGCTCTGCCCCCGAGTTGAAAGAACATCTTGAGGGGATCATCCGTGACGAAGTGAATGTGAAAGCGGTCATTTGGGGCGCCTTGGGTGCCGACGAGGTGGCGCTCGACACGGCGATCACGCCGGAATTGGAAGAAGAAGGAAAACTGCGCGATCTCATCCGCTCGGTACAGGAGTTGCGGAAGCGCTCCGACCTTCACCCCGATGACCGCATCACGCTCACGCTCACCAAGGATTCGGCGCCGATCGTCGAGAAGTATGCGAAAGAACTCTTTGGCGCCGTCGGAGCGACGACACACAACTTCGGCGAGGAGTTGCGCATCGCGAAAGTGTAGTTTTCCCCCGCTGCTTTCCCGATGACACAAATACAAGGCGGAAGACGGCCCAAGGTCTCTCCTTTGAGAGTTGGGATTTTAAGGTGAGACCTTGGGAAATTGGACGTTTTTCGCCTTGTACTCCCGCCTTGTACGTTATACTGGTACTCATGTCCTACCACGTCTACCACACCGAAGCCTTGGTGCTTTCCGCGCGGCCGGTGGGCGAAGGTGACCGACTGTTCCACTGCTATACGCGCGACCTCGGACTCGTTTCCGCGCGGGCAAAAAGCGTTCGTGAAACGCGATCACGCCTGCGCTATGCGCTCCAGACCTTTGCGCATGCGGAGATCGACCTCGTGGAAGGGAAGAGCGGGTGGCGGCTCATCTCCGCTCGCCCCATTTCCTCCTTTCGTTCTCTTTGGGAGGACAGCGCAAAGCGGCGGATCGCCGCGGAGCTTACCCTCCTTGTCCGTCGGTTGATCCAAGGCGAAGAACGGCATGCGGAACTCTTCGAGGACATACTCCTCGGCCTTTCCTTTCTCGATGACATCGAGGAGAAGCATGTGCTTCCCGACGCCGAACTCCTGCTGGTGGTGAGACTCGTCGCTCTCCTCGGTTATTGGAAAGAGGCCGACCGTTTTGCGCCGCTCTTTCGCATACCGGCGTATTCTCTCGAAACGCTCCGTGCGATACCGCCCTTGCGGGAAGAGTTGCTGAAGGGGGTGAATCACGCGCTCCAGTCCTCCCATCTTTGATGCCGAATCGTGGTATAATAAAAAAGACGCGTGTTTATCTGCACATATTGAGGATATAAGATTTAGGATTGAAGAATACGGGTCAGCATCTTAAAATCTTAAATCTTATTTCTTAAATCTTGCCTCTACTTTTATGGATACTGAATACGATCGCAGTCGTGTCGAACGGATCAAGCGCGGCTTATATAGCCCTGATCCGAACGCTCTAAAAAAAGAACGCGAGGCGCAGTTGACGCCCTCCGAAGTTCACATCGCCGGCAACTGGGCGGAGGAAAAGATCGAACAAAAAGTTGCGGATGATGTTCCGAAAAAGGGCCGCATCGGCGCGCTCAAATGGATCGTCATCGTCGCCGTGCTCACCCTTCTTTCTTCCGGCGGATATCTTTTGTATCAATATTTCGACCCGTTCGCCCGTCCCTCCGAGAAGAATATCAAGATTGCGCTCGACCTCCCCGTCGGTGCGACACCGGGTATTCCGACCGAGATCGTCGTTCACGTGACGAACAACAATCGCGTTCCGCTCGAATACGCGGCGCTTGCGGTCGTCTTCCCGTCGGGGACGCGTTCAAGCGAGAGTGTCGACAAAGATCTTGTCGACGAGAAGAAGATCCTTGGTACCGTCAAAGCGGGCGAGGTCATCGACTACCGGACGACGGCCATCTTTCTCGGAGAAGAAAATATGGAAAAGGAGATCAGCGCGAACCTTGAATTCCGCTTTGCCGGCATCAATTCGGTCTTTACCAAAAAAGAGGGCCGATCGATACGCATGCTCTCGGCCCCGATCAACCTCACGGTGAATGTCCTCAAAGAGATCAACGCCGGCCAGTCGCTCGAGCTTGCAATCTCGGCACTCTCGAATACCGTGATCCCGCTTCGGGACGTCTTCATCAAGATCGAGTATCCGGTCGGCTTTTCCTATTCCTCTGCAGAGCCGAAACCCGACTTCGGCGCCAATATCTGGCGCGTGGGCACGCTCGCTCCCTCGGGCAAGTTCACCGCGAAGATCTCCGGAGTATTGTCAGGAGAGGACGCGCAGGAAAAGGTCTTTCACACGTCCGTCGGCGTCGGAAGCGATCAGACCGCCCGCGACATCAATACGCTCTATAGCAAAGTGGTCTCGGCGGTCAAGTTGACCCGCTCGTTCATCGGAATAAAACTCTCGCTCAACGGCAAGCCGGCCGGCGACGTTCCCGTGTCGTTTGGGAAAGCGGTGAGCGGGGCAATCGCGTGGCGGAACAACCTCGACTCCAAGGTCGAGAGAGCGCAGATCGAGGTCAAATTGCGCGGCGTTGCACTGAACCGCACGACGATCAAAGCGGAGAACGGGGGATTCTACCGTTCGTCCGACGACACGATCATCTGGGAATCACGCGGCAACACAGCACTTGCGGTCTTGGAGGCGGGCGAGAGTGGAGCGGTCGGGTTCTCTTTTCAGCCGCTTCCGCCGGTGACCGGTAATCAGCTTCTCGTCAATCCGACCATTACTGCGGAAGTAACGGTCCGTGGGGACCGCTTATCGGAGACCGGCGTGCCCGAAGAGATCAAATCAGTCATGATCCAGAGTGTGCGCGTGTCTTCGGAGGCGCAGTTCGCGTCACGCGCGGTGTACTATGTCGGCCCCTTCGTGAACTCCGGCCCGATACCGCCCCGCGTGGAACAGGAAACGACCTACACAATCATTTGGAGTATCGTGAACACGTCGAATACGCTCACGAATGCCGAGGTGCGCGCCGTCCTCCCGATCTACATGAAATGGTACGGGTCCGTTTCGCCGTCGAGTGAGAGTGTGGTCTACAATCGCAACACCAACGAGATTATCTGGTCTCCGGGAGAGATTCCCGCTGGAACGGGAGTCGGGAAGCCCCCGCGGGAGGTCGCATTCCAAGTTGTTCTTACGCCGAGCTACTCGCAGTTGGATATCGTTCCGCCCCTAATCACTGGAACGACATTCACGGGCAGTGACACCTTCACCGGCGTCTTGTTGAAGCAGGAAAAGGATGATGTCAACACGAACCTCTCCACCGATCCAAGGGCGACGGGCGACAGCGGGACCGTTACACAGTAGTGTTTGCGGTGTTTTTTACCCCCACTCCGTAAGGTGGTTCGTCCGGTGCGGGCAATGTACGGGAAAGAGCACACACTTTTCTATTCATAGAGAATTCTGTAGCATAAGATGACCATGGCTGAAACTGGAGGAACAATGGAGTCGATCATCGCGCTCGCGAAGCGCCGCGGATTTGTCTATCCGTCGTCAGAGATATACGGAGGGTTTGCTGGTGTTTACGACTTCGGCCCGCTTGGTGTTGAGTTTGAAAAAAATATCAAGGATGACTGGTGGAAGACGACGGTCTATGAGCGGGAAGACATTTTTGGTTTGGATTCAGCCATTTTCATGAACCCAAAAATATGGGAAGCGAGCGGACACACGAAGGGGTTTTCTGATCCGTTGGTGGAGTGTAAAGAGTGCAACACTCGAAGTCGTGCGGATAAGATGCTCGAGGACATTGGGGTCGTCGCCGATGAAAAGATGGATGAAGAGGAGATCAACAGGATTTTTTCCGAACACCGGGCGAAGCTCAAGTGTCCCGCCTGCGGCAAACAGAGTTTTACTTCGGTAAGAAAATTCAATCTCCTCGTCAAAAGCAACCTGGGTGACTTCACGAATAACAACTCTGCTCCCGCGTACCTCCGAGGCGAAACGTGCCAGGGTATTTATGTGAACTTTAAGAACGTTCTTGATTCACAGCACCCCAAGCTTCCTTTTGGGATTGCGCAAATAGGAAAAGCATTTCGGAACGAAATTTCCCCGCGACAGTTTCTTTTTCGTGGTCGGGAGTTTGAGCAAATGGAAATGCAGTATTTTGTACGCCCCGAGGAGGAGATGGCGGAGTATGAGCGGTTGCGCGCCCACCGCATGAACGCGATCCTTGGTCTCGGTATCAAGCCGGAGAATCTTCGATGGAAAAAGCATGAGAAACTTGTTTTTTACGCAAAAGAAGCTTACGACATCGAGTATAAGTATCCGTGGGGTTTCGATGAGATGGAAGGTGTTCACGCTCGCGGAGATTACGATTTGACCCAGCACGCAAAAGGTTCCGGTAAGGCACTGGAGTATTTTGACGACGAAAAAAATGAGCGGTTTGTCCCGCACATCATCGAGTCCTCGGGTGGTGTCGGCCGTCTTTTCCTCGCACTCCTTTGCGATGCGTATACCGAAGACGAAATGGGCGGAGAAAAGCGCGTGTTCCTTAAACTCAAGCCGGAACTTGCGCCGGTGCGTGTCGCGGTCTTTCCGCTCCTCAAGAATAGACCCGAACTCGTTTCCAAGGCGCGCGAAGTCTATGTCGGGATTAAAAAACAGTTTGGGAACGCCATGTTCGATGACAACGGCAACATCGGGAAGCGCTACCGCCGTCAGGACGAGATCGGCACCCCGCATTGCGTGACCGTTGATTTTGATACGCTCGGAGAGAAACCTGAACTCAAGGACACCGTGACATTGCGCGACCGCGATACCGGGAAGCAAGAACGTATTGCGATTGCAGATCTTCTTTCAAAGATCGGGTAAGTTGAGCGTGTGCTAAGATGGGCGCATGTTTGGGACCCAGCTTGCGCATTTTCATGCTTTACGCCCGCCGGTCAAGGCGATGGTCTACCTTGCGTGGATCTACTCGTTCGTTTCTGCGTTGACGAGCATATTCGTGCAGATATTCCTTTACCAACGCTTCGGGAGCGTGACGTTCAATATCGTCGCCATGATGCTCTATTTTGCGGGCTGTGCCGTCGGCTTCAGTCTTGTGGGCGCCGTTGCCTCGTGGCTCCGCTTCAACATAAAGTGGGGGTATATCGCCGGTTTTTTTGCTCTTTCAGCAAGTTTTCTCTTTTTGTACGGGAACCCGACGGAGCGGGACGCGCTCTTGTTCATGCTTGCGAACGGCTTCGGCCTCGGCGTCTATTGGGTCACGCTTCACACCTTTGAACTTACTGAAACGCAAAATGCCGAGCGCGATTATTACTCTTCCGTTTTGGGTGCGGGCGATCAGGTCGTCGACCTCATTGCCCCCGCATTGGCCACGGTGCTCATTATCCTTTCGGAGAAGGTCTTTCACTTGGGCGCATTCACACTGCTTTTCGTTGTCGCGCCGCTGTGTTACCTTGCCGGACTCCCGTTCCTGCGGTACATCCGCGCATACCATCCTCTGCCGATCGACGGTGGCGATCTTCGACATTTCCTGCACGACCGGAAAAATCGTCATGCGCAAGTCTACCTCTTCGCCGGATCGGCAACCTTCGCTTTCTCAAGGGTCGTTCTTCCGATCGCCGCGATAGTATTTCTCGGGAGCGAGACCAATGTCGGCATTTTTACGACGATATTCGCCGTGGTCTCCGCTGTTGTGCTCATGTTCCTTGCGCGCCGCCGCCACAGCGGGAACCGTCTCGATTTTCTTCTCGTGACGTCGGCGCTTTCGGCGGCGTTCATGCTCTACTTTGCGTTTCAGTTCAACTTCGCGGCGTTCATTCTTTTCTCGCTTGGCATGGTGATACTGAAGCCCCTCCAGCGCGTTTCCGCACATGTGATTGACCTTGAGACCATGGAAACGCTCGGGCGGAAGGGGAGAGACTTCTTTGCGACGATGATCTTTCGCGACGTCGCGCTCGGTGTCTGGCGGATTATTTCCCTCGCAGTATTCGCGATCGTTATCGTTTTTGTCGGCGAGGGGGCGCCCGCACTCCGTCTGGGGCTTATACTCCTTTCGGGTGCGACCGCCCTCACCTACTTTGGCGCCGCGTTGCTTTATCGGAAATCATAAAATGCACAAGGAGGAAGACGGCCCAAGGTCTCATTCGCCTCAGGCGGATGAGACCTTGGAGAAGTTGGCCGCCCCCTGCCTCAGTACTCTGAAGCGATAAGTTTTTGTGTACTGGTAATTGTGCTAGAGTTGAAAGATGTATATCGTCTTAAGCGGGGTTCATGGCATAGGAAAAACGACCATAGCGCGCGAACTCGCAAGGCATCTCGACGGCGTATTGCTCTCCGAGGTCATCGACGACATTGTTCCACCGCCTGTCTTGGGAAAAAGTGCGGAGGCACTCAAAACACAACTGTGGTTTGTCCGGCAGATGATACTCAAAGAAGCGCAGATGGCGGATCCGCGTGCCGTGTATATTTCCGACCGCGGCTGGTCGGACATTATTGCGTACTCGAATGTCCTCCTTGACCGTCATGCGCGCGAGCTTTTCCGCTCACTCTTTGACCGTCTTCCCAAGCGTCTCCCCGATGTGCACATCATCATTCATGCGCCGATTGAGGTCGTCGTCGAGCGCATCGCGAAGCGCAATCGTTCGACGCTTGGGGAGTGGAGCGAACTCGACCGCGAATATCTCAATTCGCTTTCCGAAGAATTCCTTTCGTATCATGACGCATACAAGGAGCTCCGGCCGGTCTATCGGCTTGATGCGGAAGGTACGATCGAGGAGAACTGTGCGTCCGCACTGCGCATTCTTGCGCCGCATCTCACGCCGCGCACGCTCCAAACGACATGAATCCCGTTAGAAGTCGCGTCCCGCAAGAAGTTATCTCTCTCATAGAGTCGTTATGTGCGAAGTAACAAAACAAATTACCCGACTTAATCGAAGCAGTATCTCGACGGAAATATGGAATATTTTCTATTTTGTTCGAGACAATTTCTAACGGGATGAAGAAGCCGAGGATAAAAAAACTCCCGAACGGATTGCGTGTGCTCCTCATTCCTATGCCCGAACAGCGGACGGCGACCGCGCTCGTCTTGGTTGAGGCCGGCTCGAAGTATGAGACAAAGGAGAAGAACGGCATCTCGCATTTCCTTGAGCACATGTGTTTCAAGGGGACGACGCATCGCCCTACGCAAGCCGTGATCGCGCGCGAACTCGACTCGCTCGGCGCCGACTTCAACGCGTTCACCGGCCACGAATACACAGGCTATTACGTGAAGACCGCCGCGAGCTACCTCCCTCAGACGATAGATCTCCTCTCCGACATCTATGCGAATTCACTCTTCAACCAGAGCGATATCGAGCAGGAAAAAGGTGCGATCGTGGGCGAGATCAACATGTACGAGGATGTCCCCATGCGCAAGGTGGGACATTTATTCATGAAACTCCTCTACGGCGACCAACCGGCGGGCTGGGAGATCGCAGGGCCGAAGGAATTGGTGACGACGTTCACCCGCGAGGATTTTCTGGCGTATCGGAAACTCCACTATCTGCCGGAGGCGTCAATTGTGGTCGTTGCGGGCAAGTTCGATGAAGCGCGGATGACCGAACTCATCAAGCGGCAGTTCGGACACCTGAAACGCGGGAGGAAGCGCAGCAAGAAAAACGTCCTCGATACGCAGACAAGGCCCAGCGTACTATTGGAGCATAAGGCATCCGACCAGACGCATTTGGTGCTCGGCGTACGAAGCTTTCCGGTCCCCGACCGTGATTATCCCGTGCTCGGCGTCATGGCCGCCGTCCTCGGCTCTGGAATGAGCTCCCGTCTTTTTCAGAAAGTGCGCACCGAGATGGGGCTTGGTTACTACGTGCACGCGTCGAATGAGTCATTCACGGATCACGGCATATTTTCGGCGTCTGCCGGAGTGGTGAATGAGCGCGCCGCCGAGGCGGTCACCGCCATACTGGCCGAGTTCGGAGACCTCAAGCGGAGTATGGTCGGCGACGAAGAACTCAAAAAGGTAAAGGACATGCTCGCGGGCAGGCTTGTGCTCGGGCTCGAATCGTCCGACGAAATATCGGAGTTCTACGGTTTCCAAGAGATAATACGAAAGAAGTTGCTGACGCCGGAAGAGGTCATTGCGCGGATGCGTGCTGTGACGGCGGAGGATATCATGCGTGTCGCGCGAGTGATCTTTGTGACGAAGCACTTGAACCTCGCAATGATCGGTCCCGCGAAAGATGAAAAGCGTTTCCGCGCACTGCTCAAGGCTTAAGTTGCTTATACAAGGCGGAAGACGACCTAAGGTCTCTCCTTGGCCTTGAAAGGTGAGACCTTGGAGAAGTTGGGCGTCTTCCGCCTTGTATCGGAGTCAGTGCGTTGTCGCATTTTTTTTGAAACAAATCGATTCTTGTGTTATGGTGGGAAGATGAATTCCGCCGGAGATAGGAAATGCGTCGCGCGCTTCCAGGCCAGACATTTCATTGCGCACAACACACGCCCCGCATTAATAAACCACGGAATACTGCTTATCCAAACTTATGACCTCTAATGGGATGAAGGGCGAAGGGGATAACGAGGTCGAGCTCGAGATCTCTTCGGGAACTATCGTACGAACGATTATCATCGTTACGCTCTTTGCGCTTGCGTGGTTTCTGCGCGATATCATATTAGTCGTCTTGAGTGCCATAGTGCTTGCATCTGCCATAGAACCGTTGGTGCGTTTCATTGTTTCCAAGGGTCCGCCGCGCCTCTTGGCCCTCGTGATGGTATACCTTTTCGGCGGAGCGTTTCTGGCCGGAGTGATCTACTTTTTCGTGCCGGCAATATTGGATGACGTATCGCGCCTCGCACGTGTTGCGCCGCAGTATCTCGATATCGGGAGCCTTTGGGACCCGCTTCAGGAGGAAGGCGTTGTATCGCAGGCGGCGGGAGGAAGCGCCATTTTACCGCGCGTTGTCGGGGTCGAACAAGGCCTTCGTGATGGCGCAAATGTACTTGACCTTATAAAAAATAGCATCGAAGAAGGCGGTGCCGTGCACGGAGCGAGTGTATTCTTCGGCGGGTTCCTCTCGTTCGTGCTGATCATCGTGCTTTCGTTCTACCTTGCGGCACAAGAACGCGGAATCGAGAATTTCCTGCGCCTCGTCTCTCCGACGAAGTCACGCGGCTATATTGTCGACCTCTGGAAGCGCTCGCAGGCGAAGATCGGCCTCTGGTTTCAGGGGCAACTCTTGCTCGGGGTTTTGGTCGGCGTACTCGCATTCCTCGGTCTCTCGGTGCTCGGCGTGTCCTCGGCGCTCTTTCTGGCTTTTCTCATGATGATCTTCGAGATCATTCCCGTGTTCGGCCCGATCTTAGCCGCCGTCCCCGGTGTGGCGATCGCTTTCACCGAGGGTATTCGCGGAGTCGACCCCGGCCTCACCGCCGCCCTTTTCATCGCGCTTTTTTACTTCATCATTCAGCAGTTCGAGAGCCACCTCATCTACCCCTTGGTGGTGCGCAAGGTGATCGGGATCCCGCCGGTGCTGGTCATTCTCGCCTTGGTGGTGGGCTGGAAGGTGGCGGGATTCCTCGGCATCCTCCTTGCGGTTCCCCTGACCGCGGTCTTGATGGAATTCTTGAATGATGTGGCGAAGGAACGCAGAATTTACGAAGACAACTAATACTCGGGAAGTCGAACCTTGGGGATTGATTCTTAAGGTTCGACCTTGTACTTTGAAACCACATGGTAGACAAAAAGCCTATTTACATCACGACGACCCTCCCCTACGTGAATGCCGACCCGCATGTCGGTTTCGCGATGGAGATAATCCGTGCCGACGCGCTCGCCAGATACTACCGTCTCGCGGGACATGAGGTGTACTTCAACACCGGCACCGACGAACACGGCGCGAAGATCTACGAAGCCGCCACGAATGAGGGGGTCGACCCAGAGGTATATACGGACAAGTTGGCCGAACGCTTCCGCGCGCTCGCTCCGGCGCTGGGGCTCGCCGCGAATATCCCCGGCATCACGTT
Source organism: Candidatus Lloydbacteria bacterium RIFCSPLOWO2_02_FULL_54_12 (assembly GCA_001819095.1). Lineage (GTDB taxonomy): Bacteria > Patescibacteriota > Minisyncoccia > Phycocordibacterales > UBA6899 > MHLP01. The sequence continues at coordinate 7,486 of MHLS01000046.1, read as the reverse complement.
CAACTTCATCCGTACGACGGACAAGGACCATGTCGCTGCGGCCGAGGAATTCTGGAAGAAGTGCGAAGCGAAAGGAGATATCTATAAAAAACTCTACAGCGTGAAGTATTGCGTCGGATGCGAGCTCGAGAAGACCGACTCCGAACTCGAGAACGGTCGTTGTCCCATCCACCCCAACCGCGAGCTCGAGTTTCGCGAGGAGGAGAACTATTTCTTCCGGTTCTCGAACTACACCGAGAAGCTGAAGAAGTTCTACGACGACCACCCCGATTTCGTCATTCCTGATTTTCGCTTCAACGAGATGCGCGCCTTCGTCGGTCGGGGTCTTGAGGACTTCAGCATTTCGCGGCTAAAGACGAAGATGCCTTGGGGAGTACCGGTCCCCGGCGACCCCGATCAGGTGATGTACGTGTGGTTTGACGCCTTGGTGAACTATGTTTCCGCTATCGGCTGGCCGAAGGACATGGCGAAGTTCACGAAGTGGTGGCCGGTCATCCAGTATTGCGGGAAGGACAACAACCGCCAGCAGTCAGCGATGTGGCAGGCCATGCTCATGTCGGCAGACCTTCCGAATTCAGAGCACATCGTCATCAACGGCTTCATCAACTCCGCTGGCGGACAGAAGATGTCGAAGTCCCTCGGGAACGTCCTGAATCCTTTCGACGTGATCGATGCCTTCAAGGATGTGACGCCGTTTCCCGATGATGTGCTTCGCTTCGTGCTCCTCCACGACATCCCCTCATTTGAGGACGGCGATCTCACGATGGAGTCGATCAAAGCGAGTTACGCCGCGCATCTTCAGAACGGCCTCGGCAACCTGACGAGCCGCATTATGAAGATGGCAACGAGTTACGCGGTGGTTTACACGGATTATCCTGGTGATGCAACCGTCGAAACACAAAAATCTGCCGTTGTGTCTGGGGCATGTGAGCAATTTGACTTGCATAAGGCTATCGGAGAGATCTGGTCGAATGGGATCGGCATGCTCGACGCGTTTATTCAGCGTGAAGAGCCGTTCAAAAAGATCAAAACCGATCCTGTGCGAGCAAAAGAGAACGTTGCATATCTTTTGAACAATTTGTTGTCGATTGCACAAGCACTCAAGCCGTTCCTCCCGCGCACTGCGGAAGAGATAGGGCGTCTCATTCGCGAAAACAAAATGCCCGAGAAGCCTTTGTTTGCCCGATTGCCCTAGTATCGGATGTCCAAGGTGAGACCCTTGGTACTTGTATTTAAGGTCTCTCCTTGGTATTTAGTGATGATGTTTTGGCCCCCACTTTCCCCAACATGAAAAACAAAACACTCGAACGTCTCCTTACGCCGCCGCCGGAGTCTGTGGTGTACGAAGACGACCGACTTTATGTCGCGCTTGCAAGTTTTCCGATGTCACTCGGGCATACGGTCGTTGTGTGGAAGGGTGGCGTCTCCGACATACACCTCCTTCCACGGGGCGATTTCGAGTACCTGATGGACATGGTGGATGCTACCCGCAATGCGCTCATGAGCGTTCTTGCCGTTTCCAAGGTCTACCTTTTGTATATGGACGAAGTGTGTGACGTCCATTGGCACCTCGTTCCGCGCCACGAGGTAGAGGGCTTGGCTGCGCTTACGGCAGACCCGAAACGAACAGATGATTTTTCACTCGCCACGCCGCTTAAAAAGCGATTCGTCGAGGAAAAGAAAAAATTTGTCGTTTAGTTGACACCTCTGCTTCGCGGTGTTATTCTAGGTTCCAGAAATAGCGTAACGGAGGATTCGTGGACTTTCGTGAAAAGCTTGCAATGCTGGCCGAGCTTGGCAAGTCGGCACCGGCGATCTCGCGGGGCACATGGCTCGGGTTCATCCCGAGAAAAAAACACCACGGTTGGGTGGGTGCCGAAGACAGGGGTGACCACTGGTTCGTTCTCTGGACGAATGGGGAGCAGGCCCACTCGCGAGCGGGCGGACTGCAATGTTATGCTGCCGATTTCCGAAAGGACAACACTCTGCCGTACACTCGTTCCCCCGACTGGACAGGCGCATGGGAGTCTGCGATTAGGCTTTGGCCCGTGTACGAAGACGAGCACGAAAAAGCGGAGCGGATCTCCCGGTTCATCCGCGAGCGCGTCGACTTGGCCGTCGAGGAGTTGAACAGGGAACGATCCGTGACAGTTCAAGGAAAGTAACTGACGAACGTCCGGCACGATATGTTGCCGGGTTTTTTATACCTCGCGTTTGTTTTTTTCAGCGTCGACCAGTATTCTGTGATGATGTTTCGATATGTCGACATTCACTCACACCTGAATGACAAGCGGTATGCGGCCGACTTGCCGGAGACTTTGGTGCGCATGCGCGAAGCAGGCGTTGCGTCGATTGTTGTCGGTACCGACCGTGAAATGTCCGAGCGAGCGATTGCGCTCGCGGAAGGGCACGATGATTTGTGGGCGACCATCGGCCAGCATCCGACCGACAAGCATGAGGAGATATTTGATGATGCGTGGTACGCGAAACACGCGAAACATCCGAAGGTCGTTGCGATAGGTGAGTGTGGCCTTGATTACTACTGGCCCGAAGTTCGAAGCCGCCAAAGCGCCCGAGGTAAAATCCAAGGTGACTCCTTGGCTTTGAAAGGTGTCTTCTTGGATTTTGATAAAGAAAAACGCCGCCAGCACAACCTCTTCGATCGCCAAATCGTCATTGCGGAAAAAGTCGACAAGCCCCTCATGATTCACGGTCGTCCGACTGCCGGCACGATGGACGCGTATGAGGACATTCTCGCCACGCTCAAGCGACATCCGAAGGCGCGCGGCAACATACATTTTTTCGTCGGAAACACCGATATCGCAAAACAATTTCTCGACCTCGGGTTCACCATGTCGTTCACTGGCGTTTTGACCTTTACGCACGATTATGACGAGGTGGTGAAATATATTCCGCTTGATCGTGTGATGTCGGAAACCGACGCACCCTACGTTGCGCCGGCGCCCCATCGCGGCAAGCGCAACGAGCCGGCGTTCGTCGTCGAGACGGTAAAGGCCATCGCGCGTATCCGTGGGGAAGACGAAAAGGTTGTAAGCGAGGCGCTTGCAGAAAATGCTCGACGGCAATTTTTTGGATAAAAAAGGTCCCCGACCGAAGCCGGGGAGAAAAATGGGTGACAATCACATCTCGTATAAGCGTAGTGAGGCCAACACGGGAGAGCTTGCAGGTGCCATCCTGCGCCAGTCCGGTGCTATAGATCCACTACGCGCGGCCACAATGTTCTTATGTAGCCTCACGGTTTTACTACCGGCACGATTGGTGTTCCTATGGCAACCTTGACTTCAGGTGGAACCGTCACGCACACGAGGGATTGTCTTGTTCCAAAACTACACAAATACAAAAATTTGTCAAGACACTGGACATATTACGTCCTTTTGTTAGTATGGCACCCATCATGGATCCCGTTAGAGAAGGAAGTACGTGGTGCACTTCCGCTCCCCAAACGGTACTGTGGGTGACGTAACTCTATAAATGGTGAATATTTACACGGCAATCGTTATTAACACGAATAATTTCTAACGGGATGGAAAACGAGCTGGAAAACTTTGCCCCCTTGCCTCGGGTATACGAGGTCGGATTTCATATCAGCCCGACGATCGCCGAGGAGGATTTAGGTATTCGCGTGACCGCCGTGCGCGATGCGGTTGAGGCCGCGGGAGGCCGGATGATCGCCGACGAATACCCCAAACATATCGATCTTGCCTATCCGATAGTCAAAGTAAGCGCAAATAAACGCGCGACTCACCACAGCGCTTATTTCGGTTGGATGAAATTCGACATGGAGCCGAAGGGTGCAAAGGTGCTTGATGCGACGCTCAAGAAAGACGACTACATTCTCCGCTTCATCTTGGTGCAAACGGTCCGCGAGAACACCATGGCACCCAAGAAGGTGCTCACGCAGAAACGCGCCGAAGAGGTTGTTCGTACCAAGGAGTCGGCCCCCGAAAAGCCGGCAATGTCCGAAGAGGAGCTCGACAAGACGATCGAAGAATTGGTCATCTCGTAATATTCACCATTTATCCCGTTAGAAGTCGCGGACGCATTATGCAAAACACTTTTTTGTCCCAATCGTCGGATATTATGAGCGTTAGTCGAGTATGCCGCGGGGTCTTTGCGTCCGCGTCCTACTTCTAATGGGATGTATATCAACAAAGCATTGATCTACGGCAACCTGACGCGTGATCCGGAAATGAAGGCACTCCCTTCTGGCGCATCGGTCACCTCCTTCGGCGTTGCAACGAATCGCACGTGGAAGGATAAGAATGGCGTCAAGCAGGAGTCCGTCGACTTTCACAATGTTGTTGCGTTCGGCAAAGCCGCTGAATTGCTCCACCAATATTGCCGAAAAGGGTCGCCACTCTTCGTCGACGGACGCATCCAGACGCGCAGTTGGGACGATAAAGAGGGGAAGAAGCAGTATCGGACGGAAATCGTCGTCGAGAACTTCCAGTTCGGCCCCAAGGCGGGTGGAGCGTCGGCGTTCGGAGGTTCAAGCGGCGCTGCATCTCCTGCAAAAGGGAAGTCCGAAGCACCGAAGGAAGAAATGCAGACAATTGAGTATCCCGAAGAAGATATTAATCCTGACGACATCCCGTTTTAATTTAAGATTCGAAGACCAAACGCAAATTAATCTCGAACTTTTGATATTGGATGCAATTCGGGTGCGGCAGGGGCGCAATCCCCTCGGATCTGTACTTGGGTACTGCTCCGAGGGGTGAGCACCGACAAGCCCGAAGTGCGCCGATATCAGAAGTTCTGAAAGTTAACCAACATAATCAATATGAAGAAAGAACAAGGTTATTTGTCGGCAAACAACATCAAATACGTCGACTACAAAGATCTCGACCTGATCCGCATGTTTTTGAACCCCAACGGACAAATCTCGGGGAAGCGGCGCTCCAACCTTTCGGCAAAGGAACAGCGCATGCTTGCGCTTGCGGTGAAGCGCGCGCGCTTCATGGCTCTCCTTCCGTATATTGCCGCGTAAAAAATACAAGGTGAGACCTTGGGGTTGATTCTTAAGGTCTCTCCTTGTATTTTTTAGGCCTTCTCCACCCGCTCGGCGTATTCACCGGTGTCGGTGTTCACGCGGACAATGTCGCCCTCGTTGATGAACATGGGGACGGAGACCGTTGCTCCCGTCTCGATGGTAACGATCTTGAGCGCGTTCCCCGACGTATTTCCTCGCACGGCCGGTGCCGCCTCGGTCACTTTGAGCTCTACTTTGACGGGCGGACGAATACTGATGATGTCGTCTTCAAATGTGACGCCGTCGATGATGGAGTTCGTTTTGACGAACCGAAGCGCGTCGCCGACGACGTCCGCATCGAGCTGGAAGCGGTCACCTGGGTTTTCCGGGTCACAGAACCAACTTTCGCCGCGATTGGTATAGAGGTATTTGATCTTGCGCGCACCCATGTCCGCTTCTTGTACCTTTTCGTTTTGGTGGAAGGTAATCTCAACGACCTTTCCACTGATAAGATTCTTGAGCTTTGTCTGATTCACCGGCTTGCGCTGTTGCTTGCGAAAGACCCAGTGTGTGAGCACTTCATAGGGTTCGCCGTCACGCAAAATGAATTTGTGCGGCGTCACTTCGTTATAGTCGAGCATTGCCATAATCCGAGTATGGTAAGCCATATTGGAGAGTTTGTCGAGCGACATTGTTTTCTTGTGAGCGAAGCGAGCTAGAAAACAAGAAGTCCCGAGGCATTGCGAGGGGCATGTCCAAGGATATACACCCGCATTGCACATTTGACCTTCCGGACAAAGCACGCCCCCGCATATTTGCACCGCTGTAATCCATACTCCCTCGCTCTCGCTCGGTCGCTACCTTTTTCTCTTGAATGGGTTATTATTCCCGTATGGCAAATGAAGGAAAATGTGCTGTGGTGACCGGTGGTGCCGGTTTTATCGGCTCCCATCTCGTCGACGAGCTTATTCAGCGCGGGTACGATGTACGCGTCATCGACAACCTTGCCGCCGGCAAGAAAGAGCAGGTGAACCCCAAAGCGGAGTTTCATCAGGTGGACATACGAGACAAGGAGGCCCTGTCGCCGATCATGAAAGGTGCCGACTATGTTTTTCATCTTGCGGCGCTTCCGCGGGTACAATTTTCGATCGACAACCCCGAAGAGGCGGATGCCGTCAACATCGGCGGAACACTAAACGTGTTACTTGCGGCCAAAGACGCCGGCGTCAAACGTTTTGTCTATTCGGCGTCGGGTTCGGCATACGGCGAGCAACAGGAGGTGCCTTTTCGCGAGGAAATGCACGCTCGTCCCATTTCCCCTTACGGATTGCATAAATATGTCGGTGAACATTACGCAAGGGTCTTCTCGGTCGTGTACGGGCTTCCGGCGGTCTCGCTCCGGTACTTCAACGTTTACGGCTCGCGGCTCGATCCGACGGGCCCCTACGCGCTGGTCATTGCCAAATTTCTCCAGCAACGCAAAGACGGACAGGTGTTGACCGTTACCGGAGACGGAGAGCAGACTCGGGATTTTACTCACGTGCGCGACGTTGTCCGTGCGAATATCTTGGCCGCGGAGAGTGGGAATGTCGGTGCGGGTGAAGTGATCAACGTCGGTGCGGGTCGAAATATGACGGTCAACCGCATCGCCGAGCTTGTCGGAGGGGAAGTGGAGTACGTCCCCGCCCGCCTCGAACCCCGCCATGCGCGCGCCGACCGCTCGCGGGCAAAGGAGCTCCTTGGTTGGGAGCCGGAGGTGCTCATTGAGAAAGGCGTGTTGGAACTTTTGCGCGAATGGGGACTCGATTGTATATGCGACGACAAAAAATGTGTCTGCGCATTTGCCGATGACTGATGCGGGGTAGCGGGATCGCTTTTAAGCGGCGAGCGGCGCGCCCTATCACCGGTTTTGCTTTTTGTGCGTCAGTCACTATACTGTAGCCATGTTACTCGACGAAAACGAACAGCAGGCGGAAGAACTTCCGGACGAAGTCGTCCTCAAACGCTCACTCAAACACCCGGGTCTTTTTGCGGTTCTCGTCGGGAGATATCAGGAAGCCTTTCTGCGGAAGGCGGAAAGCATCATTCATACCCGTGAGGAGGCCGAGGACATCGTACAGGAGACATTCACCAAGATATACTTTAACGCCCGTCGTTTTGAGCCCCAAGTTGGGGCCTCGTTCAAGTCGTGGGGATACAAGATATTGGTGAATACAACCTTTTCGCACTATCAACGGTTGAAGAAGAGGGGAGCGGCGCACATCGAGCTCGACCCCGAGTTTTACGAGACCTTTGCCGATCCGGTCAATCGTTCGGAAGAGGAAACGATGCGCGATTATGTCGCCTCATTCCTCTCCCAGATGCCCCAGCAACTCGCCCGTCCGCTTAAATTGCATTTCCTCGAGGAATATTCCCAAAAGGAGATCGCGGAAATGGAAGGGACGACGGTTTCTGCGGTGAAGACCAAGATCTATCGTGCAAAGAGAGAATTTGAAA
>MHLS01000045.1:14824-27947 GCA_001819095.1 Candidatus Lloydbacteria bacterium RIFCSPLOWO2_02_FULL_54_12 | reverse complement strand
GATCTTTCTTGAGTCGACGATTGCTCCGAAGAGAAAGAAAAAGGGTACAAAAAACACCGGGGAATAAACCGGTGATTTTGGGTATTATCTCATTTTGAAGGCTGTGCTCGAGGTCAGCTTCAAGGTCCTCAAGATACGCCTCTACAACGTGGTTGCGCCACAACCGTGGGGCGCCACGGTCACACACAGCCAAGGCATCGTGAAGGGCCGCATCGACACTCTCCTCGAAGGCGAGATGAAGCGCATTCGGGAGTACGCGAATAACGGCCACGTAGCGCTCGGCGACGAAGTGTTGGAGTACTTCCGCTGGCGCGACGGAGCGTGATCGGCACAGGCCAGAGGAGGCGGGCAGTCCATAGCGGCTGCCTGTTTTTTTATACGCTTTTTGCTATAGTAGCCGATATGCTGACGAAGAACACCGCGTGTCGCGATTGCGGCTCGTCGAAACTCACCCTTTTTCTCGACCTCTCCGACCAGCCGCCGGCGAACGCGTTTCTTACCAAAGAGGCGCTCGCGGATGGACATGAGACGCGCTATCCCCTTAAGGCTTATGTTTGCGAGGACTGTCAGTTGGTCCAGCTCATTGATGTCGTCGACCTCGATACGCTCTTTCAGGATTATGTCTACCTCACTGCGGGTGCGGGTCCGACGACTCCGAAGCATTTCACCGAATACGCCGAAAGCATTGCGAAGCGTTTTGCGCTCGGCAAGAATTCTTTCGTGGTTGAGATCGGGTCGAATGACGGACTCCTCCTCTCCGCGTTTCAGAAGTGCGACGTGAAGAAGGTCTTGGGCGTCGATCCGGCGAAGAATGTCGCCAAGATCGCCAACGACCGAGGCACCCCGACCTTGGCAGAACCGTGGGGAGAAGCGGTTGCAAAGCGCATTGCGAAAGAGCATGGGAAGGCAGACCTCATCATCGGCAACAACGTCGTCGCGCACATCAACGACCATCAGGATCTGGTGCGTGCCGTGAAGGCCCTGCTTGCGCCGAAGGGTGCCTTTGTCTTCGAGGCGCCGTACTTGGTCGATATGTTTGAAAATCTCTCCTTCGACACGATCTATCACGAGCATCTCTCCTGTCTTGCGGTGCGCCCCCTGAAACGTCTCTTTGAGTCTCATGGTCTTCAGGTCTTCGATGTGCGCGGCAAAAGCGTGCAGGGAAATTCGATGCGCATGTTCGTCGGCTGGCCGGACGCGCACGAGGTGCATTTACGTGTTCCCGGCTTTGTGAACAAGGAGGAGGGAATGAATCTTAACATCGTGCCCTCGTATCACAATCTTGCACGCCGCGCGGAGCGCCGCGTGAAGGAGACGACGGACCTTCTGGCGAAGTTGAAAAAAGAGGGCAAGCGCATTGCCGGATACGGCGCACCCGCGAAGGGGAACACGCTCCTCAACTACGCGAAGATCGGGCCCGAAACGCTCGAGTATCTCACCGAAGAGTTGCCGACCAAGATCGGGAAGTTCTCTCCCGGCATGCACATTCCCGTGGTCCACGTTGACGTTGCACGTAAGGACCCGCCGGACTATCTCCTCGTCCTCGCGTGGAATTATCTGGAGAAGATCCTTGAGCGGGAGGATGCCCTGCGGAAGCGCGGTACGAAATTCATCGTCCCCATCGGGGAGTATCTGCGGGTTCTCTAGGGGTGTGCAAAGGGTCGTTTCCCAGCTTATTTCTGCGACTATTTGCCAGTCGAGCGCGTTCTCTTTAGTATACAAAACACATGATCCCGTTAGAGGTCGCGGACCCGCTAAATTTTATGAAAATGATGAAGCAGGTGGTTGTTATTAGCAATAATCAGGTATTAACGCGAACGAGTGGGTTCGCGTCCTACCTCTAACGGGATGAAGTTACTCATCACCGGAGGAATGGGGTTCATCGGGTCGAACTTCATCCGCCATGTCTACAACAAATATCCGTCCTACTTCATCATCAACTATGATGCGCTGACGTACGCGGGGAACCCGGAGAATTTAAGCGACATCGAAGCGCTCGAGAGCGTGAAGGGAGACGACCGCCGCTATGTGTTCGTGAAGGGTGATATCGCCGACGCGAAGGCGGTGCACGACGTCCTCGAAGCGTACGAGCCCGAGGTGGTCGTCAACTTCGCCGCCGAGAGCCATGTGGACCGTTCGCTCGTTGATTCGGGAGAATTCATCCGCTCGAATATCGTCGGCGTGCAGAATCTCCTCCAGCTCGCGCGCAAGTACGACGTGAAGTTCCTCCAGATCTCGACCGACGAAGTATACGGCGACGTCGAGACGGGCTATTCGACTGAAGAGAGCCCGATGCGCCCTTCGAATCCGTACGCGGCGTCCAAGGCGGGGGCGGACCTTCTCGTGCAGTCCTATATGCGCTCGCACAACGCGCCCGTCATGATCGTCCGCGGATCGAACAACTTCGGACCGTACCAGTATCCCGAAAAACTCATCCCGCTTGCCGTTACGAACATCATCGAGGGCGCGACCATTCCGGTCCACGGAAACGGCAAGCACATCCGCACGTGGCTCCACACCGACGACTTTGCCGAAGGAATCGACCTCGTGCTTCATCAGGCGAAGAACGGGAGCATCTACAACATCGCGGGCGATGAGGACTCGAATCTTGCGCTACTCAAGCGGATTGCGGAGTATCTCGGCGCCTCGCATGACAAGGTGCTTCTTCACGTGGGCGACCGCCCCGGCGCGGATATGCGGTATGCGCCGCATGCGGGGAGGATCGAGCGCGAACTCGGATGGACGCCGAAGCGCACTCTCGTCTCATCGCTTCCCGAGATCATCGACTGGTATGTAGAGAACCCCGACTGGTGGAAGAAGGTGAAAGCGAAGAAAGAGTTCTCGGATCATTATGAAAAACAGCGCCAAGCCAAGTATTACTAAGCCCCGCGTTCTTGTCGTTGGTAGGGATGGGCAACTCGGACACGACCTCATGCGCGCCCTCTCGCCCGCATTCGTCGCTCTCGGCGTCGATCATGCCGGCCTCGACATCACCGACCGTAAGGCGACGGAGAAAAAGGTAGAAGAGGTGAAGCCGGACATCGTCCTCAACGCGGCGGCATACAATAAGGTGGAGGAGGCTGGACGCGACCCTTCTCGCGCATATCTTGTGAACGCGCTCGGTCCGTATCATCTCGCAGTCGCCGCACGTGCAATCGGTGTCCCCGTTCTTCATGTGAGTACCGACTATGTTTTCCCCGGCACGAAAAAGAGCGGATACAAGGAGGGTGACGAAACACATCCGCTCAATGTCTACGGCGCATCAAAAGAGGCGGGGGAGAGACTGGTCCGGATCGGCAACCCCGACCATTGGATCGTTCGCACGAGCGCGCTCTTCGGCATTCATGCAGGAGGAGGGAAGGGATACAACTTCGTAACCAAGATGCTTTCACTTGCGAAGGAGGGCGGCGAAGTCCGTGTGGTCGCGGACCAATTTACGGCGCCGACCTACACCCGCGACCTCGCAGACGGCATCCGCGAGCTTCTTGCCAAGGAGGTCCCTTACGGAACGTATCATCTGGTGAACGAAGGAAGCGCGACGTGGCACGACTTTGCGCGGGAGATCTTTCGCCGGTCGGGCTTACGGACGAAGTTGACGAAGACGACAACGGCCGACTCGGGAACGACGATCGACCGCCCGAAAAGGAGTATACTGAAGAATAAGAAGTTGAAAGCGCTCGGCATCGGCCTTCCGCCGTGGGAGGACGCACTCGGGCGATATTTAACGGAATTACATCGCTAACACCCCTGTTCTATGTCCGAAACACCAAAACCTATCGGCAAGCTCCATGACCAGCGTTTTCACGAGGATGACCGGCGTCGCGGTTTTTACGATATCATCCCCGGGCTCCCCGGCGACATGAACTTCACTCACGTACCCAAGGGCTCCATCGCGGGGCTCCACATGCACAAGGAACAGTCCGACTACTTCGCCGTTCCTAAGGGTGCGATGCTCTTCCGTCTCATTACCGAAGACGGAAAGGAGGAACGTATCACGCTTTCCCCCTATGCGCGGAAGACCCTCATCATCCCTCCCGGCGTGTGGCACGGTTACAAAGCACTCGAGGATTCCGTCGTCCTTTTCTATATCGACCAAAAGTTCAATACGAACGACGAGCATCGCCGCGAAACGAAACCCGAAGACTGGGAGAGTCCGATTCGCTAAGTGTTTGGGAGATGCCCCCCGTATGAAAATTTCTTTCCTTGCCCCTCATTTGAAAGTTTCGGGCGGAGTTCGCATTATCCTTGAGTATGCGTCGCGTTTGGCGTATGCGGGGCATGATGTGACGGTGTGTGTCCGGAGCGCCAACCCCATTCGGCGAACGGTCGCCAATCTTTTCGGCCTCGGATACCCCAAGTGGGTCGCCAATTTCGGCGCACGGGTCCTGCGTGTTGCGGATTTTACGGCGGAGCATATACCGGCGAGCGATGTACTCGTTGCGACCACATATCAGACGGCGCTTGCAATCGCGGAGTACCCCAAGGAAAAAGGACGTCAGTGCTATCTCCTTCAGCATGACGAGGGGCTCTACCACGGCGATCGCGCTCTCTCCGACCGCGCATACCGTTTACCGCAAGAGAAGATCGTCGTTGCGACGTGGCTCAAAGAATTATTGAAAGACAAGTACGGACAAGAAGCCGTGCTCCTTTTGAATCCCGTTGACCGCGAACTTTTTCGTCCCGTTCCGCGAGATCTGCGCGACGGTGTCCGCATTCTCATTCTCGATCACACCTACGACTGGAAGGGGACGAAGGAGGGCGTCGCGATTGTCGCCGAACTGAAGAAAAAATATCCCGAGATCCGTCTGGTCGGATTCGGTGCGCGCAAACCGCAGTCCGAACACAGATACGACGAATACCACTACAACTTACCGCAGGAGAAACTTGCATGGCTCTATTCCAACTGCGACATCTTTCTCTGCCCCTCATGGGATGAAGGCTTCGGCCTCCCGTCGATCGAGGCAATGGCGTGCAAGGTTGCCGTCGCGACCTATGACAACGGCGGCTCCCGAGATTTCGCATTTCACGAAAAGACCGCCTTGGTCGCTCCGCGCCGCGACACGAAGCGCTTGGCCGTGGAACTTGAACGACTGGTCCGAGATCCAGCTCTCCGTGAACGGATCGCCGAAGGTGGATACAAGCATGTCCTCACCATGCCGACATGGGAGGAGCAGACAAAGCAGTTGGAGAAAATACTCGTGGGTGAAAAACAGTAGTTTTGCCCCCAAGCGGGTTTCCGTGGTACCCTATAGGACAACCAACTAGCGATTTCGCATGAGACTCTGGGAGCGTGTTAAAAAACCAAAATTTTACTTGAAGGGATTGGCGACATCCCTCCCCGACTCTTTGGGGAAGTATTTGCCCCAACACCAGCCACAGTTTCGCGGCGCGGGAATAAGGAAAGACGAAAATGTGCGCGAAGCCGCAGCAGGTTTATACACATCGTGGATGCGCACGATGATAGTTCTGCATCAACAGGGGGGAGTAACTTATAAGAACGTTGCTGAAATAGGGCCTGGTGACTCGCTGGGCGTCGGTCTTGCCGCACTGCTCTCCGGCGCAAATTCGTTCTTGGCACTTGATGCTGTGCCCACGGCGTACAACCTCAACAACGAAGAGATCTTCGAAGAGCTCGTTTCCCTTTTCAAGAAACGAGCGCCATTGTTGAGTCAAGAACAATGCCCAAAGCAACGCCCCCACCTTAAGTCCTATAATTTTCCTACAGACATTCTTACTGACGAGAAACTGAAAGTGTTTCTTGCCGATGATCGGCTTGAAAAAATAAGAATTGCAATTCGCGCGAAGGGAGGGCGCGAGAAGAATAATAGCGGGCAGATATCAATAGACTACAGTGTTCCTTGGGACACGGATGCGTCTTTATTTGAATATCGGAATAGCGTGGATCTCATTATCTCGTCAGCCGCACTTGAACACGTCGATGATGTTGTACGCACATATTACGCCGCAAACGAGCTTTTGCGCGATGGCGGTGTTATCGCGTCGTCCATAGACTTCAAATGCCACGATACCGCCGGTTTGCGCAACGGCCATTTCGCGTACTCTGACCTAGAGTGGAAGGTTGTCAGGGGCAGGAGTGTTTTCTTCATCAACCGTTGGCCGCACGAGTGGCACATCAAGGAAATGAAGAAATACTTCACCATCCTCCATGACGATGTTTACCACCACCCTCGACAAAATCTCCAACTCGAACGAAAAGACCTCGCACCAAGATTTTCGGGTATTTCCGATGAAGAGTTGGCCATTGCGGAGGCGTTTATCATCGGCAAGAAACACGCCAGTTCAAACACCTCTCCTTAACAACACGCTTGATTAGCGCCTCACCAGACCATGGGGTCTCCGTCGCAGGGGTGCTTGATTAATGGGGGCATATCCTATAACTATCGTTTAGTCTTGACTAAACGATAGTAAGATGTATTATAGTCGTATGCGAAGAATCATCACTCCAAATGTAGCACGGGACCTCAAGCGGAAGATGGTCTTTATTGTCGGGCCGCGACAGGTGGGGAAGACGTGGCTCGCAAAAGAGATCGCACGTGGCTATCCGGAAGCACTATACTTAAATTACGACGACGCCAAACATCGCGAGGTCATTCGTGACGAATCATGGCTCCCCAACACGCCACTGCTCATTTTTGATGAGATCCACAAAATGCGCGGGTGGAAAAATTATCTCAAGGGAGTGTTTGATACGAAGCCGGAGGGTATGCACATATTGGTGACCGGCAGTGCGCGGCTTGATGCACACCGTCGCATGGGAGATTCGCTTGCGGGGCGTTATTTTACGCATCATCTCATGCCGCTGACGCTTGCTGAACTGAAGGAGACAGAGTATGCCGGTGACATCGAGCGCGTATTTGAGCGAGGGGGGTTTCCCGAACCGATGCTCGAGATCGAGAGAGCAGATGCACTGCGATGGCGGAATTTGTATAGCGACACGCTCTTGCGCGAAGACGTACTCGACTTCGCAAGCATTGATAACGCGCTTGCGATGCGGCAAGTTTTTCAGTTGCTTCGTCATCGTGTCGGGTCGCCCGTTTCCGCAAGTGCCATTGCGCGCGACGTTGGAATATCGCCCATCACCGTGAGACGCTACATCACTATTTTTGAGGAACTCTATATGGTGTTTAGCGTCCGCCCGTACACGCATAAAATTTCCCGTTCCATACTGAAAGAGCCAAAGATATATTTTTACGACCACGCTCTCGTGGAAGGCGATCCCGGAGCGCAATTTGAGAACATGGTAGCTGTCGCGCTACTCGCCCACATCGAGGCGCGAGAGGATGCGACGGGCAGAGGGGGTCGTCTCGCATTTCTCAAAACAAAGGAGGGAAAAGAGGTGGATTTTGCCGTTGTGAGCGAAAAAAATGAGCTCGAGCGGATCGTTGAAACAAAAATAGGAGACGGGGCGGTCAATCCGGCACTTCGCTATTTTTCGGAAAAATACAATATCCCCGGCGTGCAAGTGGTAAAAAATCTTCGCATGGAACGCTCGGACGGCGCGCTCCTTGAAATCCGAAAAGCAGAGACATTTCTCGCAAATCTCTAAGGTGGATGAAGGTCGGCGGAGATTTGCTTGTCGAGAGCTGCCACCATTTCCGCCCTTTTGGGGTTATTGTAGGGTAATCCGCTTATGCCAAAGATCTCTATTATTACGCCGACGTACGACCGGAGGGAGATGATCGGTCGGGCGATAGAGTCCGTCCTCGCCCAGACTTGGAGCGACTGGGAGATGATCATCGTCGACGATTGCCCCGAAAGACCCGCCGAGGAGGCGGTCCGCCGTTTTACCGACCCACGGATCACTTACATCAAGCACGAGAAGAATTCGGGCGGGGCGGCCGCACGCAATACCGCTATGGCGCGGGCGAAGGGTGAATATTTTTCCTTCATCGACGACGACGACGAGTGGTATCCCGACGCCCTTGAGACACTCCATAATTCCCTTCAGGGGACCCCGCCCGATGTGGGTTTTTGCTATGCCGCGATCGAAAACAGATACCCCGACGGCAGAGTGGAAGTGACGCATGTGCCCCAAGGTGTCGCCGACTATCACGAACGCGCTCTCACGAAGTTCCACGGCTTCATCGGCCAGACACTCTTGGTGAAACGTGCGGTGTACGAGGATGTGGGCGGCTGGGATCCGGCCTTTCCGAGTCATCAGGAGATCGAATGGGTGATCCGCATAACGAAGAAATATAAAGCGCTTGCGATCGACCGCCTCGTGGTGCGGTTCTTCGCGGGGAGCGACCACCCGCGCATCGGGAACAATCTGCCGAAACGCATCGCGGGAAGAATGATGCTCCTCGACCGTTATCAGGACGAATTCGCCGCGCTTCCCGCCGTCTACGCGAAACATCTTTTACTCGTCGCGCTCTGGTATCGCGCGTTGGGGGACTTCACGAACGCGAGGGAGACAATGCGCCGTGTCCTTCGCGTGCGGCCGAGTCTCCGCCACCTTGTCCATTACGTCCTTCTTTGCTTCAATGGGGTTCCGTATAAGGCCTTGAATGCTCTCGGTGTCCTCGGCGGAAAAGCGGAATGGGACAGGGAATAGCCAGATGCATATGCAAAACAACAAGGAAACAACAGTCAAGTTCATCATCGTCGGTTGCGGCAGGATTGCCGAGCGGCATGCGGAGCACATCGCCAAGCTTGGTCACTTGGTCGCGGTCTGTGACGTGAAGCCCGAGCGTGTCCGACTGTTCACCCAAAAGTACGGCGCACAAGGATTTATCGACATCGACGCGCTCCTTTTGGCGCACCTCGACGCCGATGTCGTTTCGGTGTGTACACCGAATGGGCTTCATGCCGAACATTCGATCAAGGCGCTCCGCGCCGGCTACCATGTTATTTGTGAGAAGCCGATGGCGCTTTCGGTCTCCGATTGCGAGCGCATGATCATGGAGGCGGAGAAGTCGGGCAAGAAACTCTTCATCGTCAAGCAGAACCGTTTCAATCCTCCCGTTGTCGAAACAAAACGTCTGATCGACGAGGGAAAGCTCGGCGAGATACTCTCCGTCCAGCTCAACTGTTTTTGGAACCGCAACGAAGGTTATTATAAGACCTCCGACTGGAAAGGGACGCGCGCCCTCGACGGTGGCGTGCTCTATACGCAGTTCAGTCATTTTATCGACCTTCTCTACTGGATGTTCGGCGAGGTCGAAGAGGTGACGGCGCACGTCGGGAACAGTAATCACCCGTATACGGAGATCGACGACCATGGCGTCGCGGTGGTGAAGTTCGCGAATGGTGTCATCGGAACGATCCACTTCAGCACCAATGCGCACAAGAAGAATCTTGAGGGTTCGATCACGATCTTCGGCGAGAAGGGAACGGTCAAGGTGGGCGGAGAATACCTCAACGTATTGGAGCATGCGTCGGTGGAAGGGTATACGCCCCCCGAACTTCCGGCGGGCGTTGCGAACGACTATGGAACGTATAAAGGCTCAATGTCGAATCACGACAAGGTCTATCAGAATGTACTTGCCGTGCTTAAGGAGAACGCCCCTATTTCTACAAGCGGCATGGAAGGACTTAAAACGGTTGCGATCATCAGGAAGATCTACGATTCGAGCGGTTTTTAGAGGCTGTCGAAGCGCAATGAGCAACGTACAAGGTGGAACCCTGGTAGCACTGCGAAGACTTGCTACGGGGCAGGCCTTGGGGCGGCCTAAGGTCTCTCCTTGGCGACCAATTTTTCTTAGGAGTACTTCCCTTAGAAAAATGGAAGTACTCTTTGTGGTGCTTGGCAAGGTGAGATCTTGGAGAAGTTGGCCGCTGGTTCCACCCTGTATTCGGTCTTGAGCACATGCTACTTGTGTCGGTGTATCCACTGTTGTAATCTGCGGACAGCGCTCATTATCCCAGAGAAGACCATGAACCAACCTCAAATACTTAAGACGGGCATTCGTGACGTTGTCTTTGGTGCGAACGTGAAGGTTGCCGACAGCGCGAATCTTTACGAATGCACGATCGGAGACGACTGCTTCATCGGGCCATATGTCGAGATCCAAAAGGGCGTCGTCATCGGTGCGCGAACACGGGTGCAGTCCCACAGTTTCGTTTGCGAACTCGTCGAAATCGGAGCGGATTGCGTGGTTGCGCACGGCGTGATGTTCGTCAACGACACGTTCGCGAAGGGCGGGCCCGCGCGGGGAGACAAGACTCTCTGGAAGAAGACGAAGATCGGAAACTCGGTATCCATCGGCTCGAATGCGACGATCCTTCCGGTCACGATTTGCGACAATGTCGTCATCGGTGCCGGTGCGGTCGTGACGAAAGATATCACCGAACCGGGAGTTTATGTCGGCAATCCCGCGAAACTACTGAAAAAGTCATGACCGGACAAAACAACATACATATTCCGCTCGTGGATCTCGGAGCACAGTACCGCTCGATCAAGAATGAGATCGATGCCGCTATCGCGAATGTCATCGCGCGTTCCGCCTATGTTGGCGGAACTTTTGTTGAACAGTTTGAGCGGGAGTTCGCGGCGGCCGTCGGCGCAAAACATTGTATCGGAGTGGGGAACGGCACTGACGCGCTTCTCATCACACTTAAGGCGCTTGGTGTAGGGGCGGGCGATGAGGTCATCGTTCCCGCCAATACGTTTATCGCCACTGCCGAGGTCGTGAGCGCTCTTGGCGCTCACGTGGTGTTCGTCGACGTACGCGAGGATGACTTCTGCCTTGACGTCGATCTGGTGAGAAAAAAGATAACGAAAAAGACCAAGGTCATCATTCCGGTCCACCTCTACGGCATGCCCGCTTCGATGGACCAACTTCTCGCTTTAGCACGCGAACACGGCATCCTTATCCTTGAAGATACGGCACAGGCCCATCTCGCCACGTACAACAAGAGGACCGTCGGAACGTTGGGAGTGGCCGGAACCTTCAGTTTTTATCCCGGAAAGAACTTGGGCGCCTACGGCGATGCGGGTGCGATCGTGACCAACGACGGGGAGCTCGCCACGAAATGCCGCATGTTCGCGAACCACGGTCGTGCGAAAGACGAAAAGTATGACCATCAGATCGAGGGATGCAACTCTCGTCTCGACGGCCTTCAGGCGGCGGTACTTTCCGTGAAATTGAAGCACCTTCCGGAGTGGACGAAAAAACGTCGCGCTGTGGCGAAGAAATATACGGAATTGCTTCGCGATGTCCCCGAACTCGTACCCCCGAAAACTTTTGCCGAGAGGGAAAGCGCCTACCATCTCTATGTCGTCCGCGCAAAAGAGCGTGACGCGCTTCGGATGCATCTCAAAGAGGAGGGAATCGAAGCGGGTGTTCACTATCCGATTGGATTGCCGTACCTTAATGCGTACCGGCACCTCGAACTCAATAAGCCGGATGATTTTCCGGTGACATATCGACTACAGAGCGAGATCTTGAGTCTGCCGATATATGCGGAGCTTTCCGACCCCGATCTTCTCCGTATCACGGATACTATAAAAAATTTCTACCGCGTTTCGTAAGTACAAGGTGGAACCTTGAGAATCGATTCTCAAGGTTCCACCTTGTACCCGCTACATCTTCTTGAAAAGACGGAAGGCGAGGATATTCGAGAGAAATTGTTGGATTGTTGTTGCAAGGATAACCCCCCATATACCGAAGAGAGGGATCATGAGGAGATAAAGCACGGTCTGGAGTACCGATTGTGTCACCCCAAGCGTGTAGAGCGTTTTTGTGCCTGCGTGCGCGGCGATAGCGGTTGAATAGAAGCGCATCGGCGAGAGTGCGAGAAGCGCGGCCATGACTTGAGCGTAGATAATCGACTCGGTATAGGCAGGGAAGACGAGACGGTAGACTGGCGGAATGATGAGGACGAAGAGGAATGCAAGAGGAATCGTCGCCAGATGCGCGAGGAGGATCTTTCTTCCGAGCGTCTTTTTGAGCAACTCCTTATCCTGCGAGGCGAATTTTGGAAAAGCGATGGCGGTCGTCACGAGCTTGAACGCTTTGCGCGCTTGGTCGGCCGCCGCCTGTGCAAACGAGTAGATCGCGAGCGGTACAGGGCCGAGGAAGTGCCAAAGAAGAATGGCGTCGAGGTTACTGCTCCCGATGCCGAGCAAATTGATGACCGTCATGTGCGTTCCGTAAGCGACCTCGCCTTCGCTGGCTACGTTGTTCGGTGGGAAGGTGTGGACCACGCGAAGAAGGATCATCGCGCGGATGAGCGTGAAGGTCGCAAGATAGGAGAGAACGATGAGGAGGAGGTTGTCGGTCAGGACGACGGTCGCGAAGATGATTGCCGCCGCCGATGTCTGAAGGAGGACGCTGTAGAAGGTGAGTTGTTTGAAGAGTTGCTTACCCATCAAGAGGGAGGTGTAGTGTCCGAGCGGCTCAAAGAAGATGAGAAAAGGCGCCACCGCAAAAAATATCGCCGCAAGCAGGGTGTGTCCTTGCGAGAAGTAATAAAGACCGATCGCTGCCGCGACGAGTGTGGCTGCGCCACCACCGAGGAGCCGTTTCCTGAATGTTTGCCAGAAGACTCCGTCCTGACCGCGCGCGATCGAGCGTTGTGCTGCACTGTCCATTCCGGGCATTGCAAGCACGCCGAGAATCCCCACGATGGAGAGCACATACTTATATGTTCCGTAGGTTTCTTTGGAGAGAAAGTGCGAATAGCCTATCGCCAAAAGAAGAGCGGTCGCGGTGCCCACTGCTTGTCCGGACATAAGCCATGTCCAACTTTTTGCATGTTGCCGGAGGTCGATCCGCGTGAATCGTTCAAGCGCCGAGAGGACCCCCGCGTACCGTTCACCGAGCGTCCTTTGTTGTGTGGGTGTTTCGCTCATGACGATACTTTTTTCCGTGCGGCGAGTTATATCATTTTAACGCATCCCGAGAGAAAAGGTAGCAATTAAAGCGTTGTTTGCTAGAATGGAAACATCCTTTTTCCGGTCCATCTTTCCATCTTTCGACTGCTCGCATTTCGAGGAGTATGACGAATACACAATTACAAACAGGTCTGCGCATAGCGTTCGTCGTCGGCGAGTTTCCCGGAGTACCGGGCGCATTCATATTGAATCAGGTCGCCGATCTTATCGACCGAGGAGTTTTGGTCACGATATTTGCGTTCAAGCATGGCTCGCTCGAGAATG
>MHLS01000045.1:0-14810 GCA_001819095.1 Candidatus Lloydbacteria bacterium RIFCSPLOWO2_02_FULL_54_12 | reverse complement strand
CTCCGACCGCTATTACGCGTACAAGATGGGGGACATGGTGCGTACCATGGAAATGCCCGCATCGTATGCACAAAGGATTGCCGTCGCACCGGAGAAATTTTTCACGTTGTGGAAAAGAAGCCCGCTCTCGGCACTGCGTGCACTCAATGTTTTCCGTCATGGACGCAATGCGCTCTCCCTGAAGACACTCTTCTGGGCCGCGCCGTTCGCCGATGTGTCGTTCGATCTCGTACACTGCCATTTCGGTCCGATGGCCATGAAGTATCTCGTCATCAAAGATATCCTAGGACTCGCACAAAAGATGGTGGTCACGTTCTATGGCTACGACGTGAGCCAGATCGTGAAGCAAAAGGGTGCAGGGTATTACGCACGCCTCATCAAAGAGGCGTCGCTTGTGCTCACGATGTCGGAGAACATGCGCGGACGCGTTATTGCGCTCGGATTTCCACCCGAGAAGGTCTTTCCGCTTCCGGTCTCCGTCGATGTGCCGTCGTACCCGTTCGAGCGGCGCGAGGCACCGCGTGAGGGGCCCGTACGTCTTGTGTCCGTCGGACGCTTCGTCGAGAAGAAAGGATTTGACGATCTCTTGCGCGCGCTTTTCGAACTCAAGAAAAGGACCGCGAAGAAATTCCTTTGCTACATCGTCGGCGAAGGCGAGGAGCACGACCGGCTTCATGCGCTCGCCAAAGAACTCAACGTGGAGGATGTCGTCTCTTGGCAGAACTTCATGAAGGAGCAGGACCTCGTAAGGTACTATATGGACAAGCACCTTTACGTGCAGACTTCGAAAACGGCGCCGAACGGGGATATGGAATAATCTTGATAGAGATGAAAATGTTATGTGGTACATTTACGTAACAAAAAACAGAAAAAGATGAACACAGTCATTTCACAAGCACTAGCGACGGGACTTCCGACGGTGGCGACGTGCCACAGCGGTTTTCCGGAGCAGGTCGAGGACGGCGTGAACGGATATATCGCCGAAGAGGGCGATCCGGTGTCGATCGCGGCGGCCATCGCGAAGTATATCGAACATCCCGAACTGTGGTCCGCCATGAGCGACGCGGCACGCGCACACGTGCTCAAGCATTACGACCAGCATGCACTTATTGACCAACAGCTCGAATACTATAGACGGGTACTCGCGGGCGAAGCGGGTCCTTAAGGCGGTGCATCGGAGAGGGGGTTACTTCGGTTTTTTCGCGCGAACGCGATTGCCGAGCGGGAGCGAGAAGTCTTTTTCAAAAAGTGACGCAAGATATCCTGTTGTATTCGTAAGTGGTGCGAGAAATCTCCACTTTGCGGCGGTGAGTGCCATGAGCGTATAGACGTAGCCGCACTCCGGCTCGATAGCGATCTCGATAAAGCCCACATCTTTAAGGTATTTTTCGACCGCATACTTTGTGTAGCGGTGGAAATCATGTGGCTCCTCATGAAGTTTCCAGACGAAAGGAACTGTTGCGGCGAACGTTCCGCCCTGTTTGAGCACGCGGAATGCTTCACGGACGGCGACCGTCGGGGTGTGGAGGTGTTCAAGCACTTCGATCGCCATCACGAGGTCGAAGGAGCCGCTCGGAAAGGGGAGCGCCACATTGGCGTCGGCGATGACACTCGCCGGATTGCGCGCTTCAACGTCGGTCGGCGTGTAATCTTTGAAGAGGCGACCATATTTGCCGCTTCCCGCGCCGATATCCAACACCTTTCCGTCGCTCGGAAGACTTGCCACGAAACGATATTGCAGTCTGCGGGGAAGCCAGCGTGAATAAAAGATGAATTTGAGAGCGGAAATGCCCATGGTGTTTCGTCATGGTATCGCGAAGGCGGGTGAGTGACAACTGGTGGCGACCCAACCTGACCGAGGGGGTGTTCATCTTGGGCGCTCGACGCCGTCCCCGTGTCGGGTACAATTGTCGCATTACAAGGAAAGCAGAACGAATGCATGAGAGAACTTGAGCCGCCGGATCAGTCGACCGTGAATGGGATCTGGGATGAGGTGTGGAAAGTAGATGACCCCGTATCAACGCGGCTTCTGTTCACGCACCGCATGTTCATCGAGGGCTTCCCCGTCTATAAACGCTACATTCCCCGTGATGCAAAGGACATTCTTGAGGTCGGCACCGGAACGGGAAGGTACGGCGTCGCCATCGCGCGCGAGTTTCCCGAAAGCCGCGTCGTGGTGACGGACATTCTGGAAAGCGCGCTCGCCCTTGCGCGCCGCGCCGCGAGCGATGCGGGGGTGACGAACGCCGTCTTCCGAAAAGAGGATGCGCTCAAACTCTCGTTTCCCGACGATTCCTTCGACATTATTTTCAGCGACGCGGTGCTCCAGCACCTTCCGGAGCCCGAGAGGGCGCTTCGGGAGATGTACCGCGTGCTTCGTCCGGGCGGACGCGTCATTGCATCGTCGGTGAACGGCTGGAACATTCCCCACCGTCTCCATCGCGGACTGCTCTTTGCGGTCGGGAAAGAGTATCGCTACGGGTATGAGAAGAATTTCACCCCGCGCGAACTCAAACAACTTTTTCTTCGGGAGGGTTTTGATGTCATCGGTGAGGATGGATATTACTTCGCGTACGGTGTTTATCGGTGGAAGGTGTATCACCCGATGTGGAAGTACGTCGGCGGCGCGCTCAATCGCGTTACGAAACTCCTCGACGCCGTCTCATTCCGCGCCGTTTCCCGTTACCTCGGTTTTGAGATCATCTGCGTCGGACGGAAACCCGCTGAATAGGGAAGAAAGCAGTGATTATCCGAACGGGGGCAAGGCGTGTACAATGGCTGTTGTCGCCACTTTTTGTTCACTTTTAAGGTTTTCTTCACTATGGAGAACGAGGAGATAAAAACACGTAATGCCGAGTGGGTCGTCTTCAAGTTGGTCGACGGCAACGCTCGCGGCACCCTTCAGGTCGCGGAGGCGGAGAAGAACATCCCGTTTCCCGTGCGGCGCACCATGGTTATCAGCGGAGTTCTGGAAGGCGAGTCGCGCGGTGCGCACGGGCACAAGGAGTTCGATCAGGTGATCGTTCCCCTCAAGGGGTCGTTCGTTCTCGGTCTTGACGACGGCACGACGCGGCAGGAGATTACGCTCGATGACCCCTCGTTCGGCATTCGTCTCATGCCGAAACTTTGGCATACGATGAGGAACTTTTCTCCCGACGCGGTCGTTCTGGTCTTCTGTAGTCACCACCACGACGAGTCGGACTACATCCGTGACTACGATGAATTTTTGGACTACGTGCGAAACAACTCCTGAACATGGCGAAGAACATACCGATGAACAACTTTGTCCGCCGCTACCGCGCCAACAAGCGCGCGATCGATCGCGCTGTAGGGGGCGTCCTCCAAAGCGGGTGGTTCGTGATGGGCCCCGAGCTCGCGAAGTTCGAACGCGCATTCGCGCGCTATCTCGGCGCGAAGCATGTCCTCGGCGTTCATTCCGGCACCGATGCCTTGTATCTGGCGCTTCGTGCGCTTGATGTCGGTCTCGGCGACGAGGTGATCACCGTTGCACACACGGCAACCCCGACGGCCTCGGCGATCCGTCTTGCAGGCGCGACCCCGGTTTTCGTTGATATCGACGAGAAGACCTTTAACATCGACCCCAAGTTAATCGAGCGCGCCATCACGAAGCGTACGAAAGTCATCCTGCCCGTTCACCTCTACGGCTACCCCGCGGATATGGGCGAGATCATGCGCATCGCAAAGAAGCACAAACTCTTCGTACTCGAAGATTGCGCGCAGGCGGCGGGCGCCACGTGGCGCGGGAGAAAGGTTGGCACCTTCGGACACATAAACGCGTTCAGTTTTTATCCGACGAAGAATCTCGGCACCTTCGGCGACGGCGGCGCGGTGGCGACCGACGACCCCAAGCTCTCCGAGCGGGTGCGGTGGATCCGCCAGTATGGTGAGACCGAGCGGTATAAGAATAAGGTGGAGGGAATAAACAGCCGGCTGGAGGAATTGCAGGCCTCGGTCTTGAACTGGGGACTTCCGAAACTTGCCGGATGGAACAAAAAACGCGCGGCGATCGCGAAGCGTTACCTCCAAGGATTGCGCGGACTTCCTTCGGTGCTTCCCTATGCGGGCGGGGGGGGCGGGACGCACGTTTGGCATCTCTTCGTCGTCCGCACAAAAAGACGCGATGCCCTCAAGGAGTTCTTGGCAAAAAAGGGCGTTGCAACCGGTATCCACTACCCGATACCGATTCACCTGCAGGAGGCGTACCGTTTCCTCGGGTACAAAAAAGGCGACCTCCCCGTGACGGAACGTGTTGTCGGTGAGATCCTCTCCCTTCCTATCTTTCCGGAAATGACGAGGGAGGAACAAGAAAAGGTCATCCGTGAAATAAAAGGGTTTTTCGGGGGCAGCACATGATGTTTTCGTCCGTCCGTCGGGATTGCACGAGCCCACATAAACCGCTATAGTACTCAACATGTCGTTTCGGGACGTTTTGCGTTTTGTCATACTTGCGGCGCTTTTTGTGACGCCGTTCGTTTGTCTTATCGTCCCGTCCTCCATGTTCTTCCCGTTCATTACGGGGAAGAATTTCACCTTCCGCATTCTGGTCGAGATCGCGCTCGGCGCATGGGTCCTCCTCATGTTCATTGATGCGAAGTACCGCCCGCGCTTCTCCTTCATACTGGGAGCGGCGGGAACTTTTCTCGCCGTGATCGCGCTTGCCGACTTCATGGGGATCAACCCGTACCGCAGTTTCTGGTCGAACTACGAGCGCATGGAGGGGCTTATCACGCACATCCACCTCTTCTTCTTCCTCCTCATTGCCGGAAGCGTCTTCGCGACCGAGCGGATGTGGAACTGGTTCTGGAATACGTCGCTCCTCGTTTCCCTTTTCGTCGCGACGAACGCGTACGGACAGCTTGCAGGCTGGGGGGCGGTGCATCAGAGCGTGAATCGTCTCGATGCAACCCTCGGCAATTCGACCTATCTTGCCGTCTACGCGCTCTTTCATGCATTCCTCGCGATGTTCCTCTTCTTTAGGAGCGGGCAAGGGTTTCCCCGTGCACGCTTCATTTACCCCGTCGTCGCCCTTATCAACGTCGCCGTACTCTATTTCACTCACACGCGCGGTACAACCCTGGGGCTGGTCGGCGGGATATTTTTGACCTTCTTCCTGATAGCACTCTTCGGACGCGAATATCCTAAGGCACGAAAGTTCACTGCGGCAGGTGTAGTCGCGGTTCTCCTCATCGTCGGGTCCTTCGTGATGTGGAAAGACGCGGCGTGGATACAGAACGACCTTACGCTGGGACGCATCGCCGACATCTCGCTCTCCGACACGACGACGCAGTCGCGCTTCATGATCTGGAGAATGTCATGGGAAGGATGGAAGGAGCATCCGATCTTGGGATGGGGGCAGGACAACTTCCTCTATGTGTTCGCCAAGCATTACAACCCGAAGATGTGGAATCAGGAGCCGTGGTTCGACCGTTCGCACGACGTGTTCTTCGACTGGCTCATCGCCGGCGGCGCGCTCGGCCTCCTTTCGTACCTCTCGCTCTTCGGTGCGGCGCTCTATTACTTGTGGTTCGCGCGGAGTCGTCACCATTTGAGCGTCATTGAGCGCAGTATCCTGACGGGCATGCTCGCGGGATATTTCGTCCACAACATCTTCGTCTTCGACAACCTCATCAGCTATCTCGTCTTCTTTGCGTTCCTCGGATACTTGCACACGCTTCATGCGCAAACTCCCGCCGCCCATCCTGCCCATCCGGAGCATCGAGAGAAGAAACATGCAAAACATGAAGAGGAGCTGGAAACGGGCGACCTCTTGATCGCCGCGGCGATTGTGATCGCCATCACCGCCGGCACCGTCTACGCGGTGAACATTCGCAATATCAAAGCCAACATCGCACTCATCAATGCGATCCGCCCCGAGAGCATCTTCATCGACGGCGCGAACGGCCAAAAAGAGATCGCGATGGAGGCACTCCTCGAGCGCCGCCTGTTCGGAACGGGGGAGGCGCGTGAACAATTGGCCCAGCTCGCGCTTCAGACGGCGGACCCGCGCGTTCCGGAGGAAATCCGCCGGAAGTTCTTCGATCTCACAGTCGCGGAATTCGAAGAGGATATCGCGAACGATCCGACGAATGTCCGCACGATCTCTTTCTTGGCGACGGTCTATGCGCGCTTCGGCGTTTTCGATAAGGCACTGCAATACTTCGAGCGGACGATCGAGCTTGCACCGAAGCGTCAGGCGCCCTATCTCGACATGGCGGAAGTGTATAGCGTCATGGGCAATCGCGCGGGGTCCGAAGAGGCCGCCCGCACGGCGTACCTCCTTGAGCCCTCGTACACCGAAGCTGCGGTCGCCTACGCATCCGCGCTCATCTACCAAAAGAAGTTCGACGAAGCGGAGAAGGTGTTGCTCGGATTTCCGGATAGTGCCGTTCCGTATGATGGCCGCATCGTGAATGCCTACGGCAACGTCGGACGCTACGACAAGGTGGTCGTATTGGTGAACGAGAAGATTGCAAAAGGGACTGGCGTCGGCCGCGATTATTTCTCGCTTGCGGGAGCGTACTCGGGGTTGGGGGACAGTGCGAAGGCCGCCGAGGCGATAACAAAGGCCATGGAAGTCGACGCGAGTCTCAAAGAACAAGGTGAGCAGATGTTGAAGCAGTTGCGCGGCGAGAAGTGAGCCAATTCGAGTATTTCCGATTGGGGGATTTTTCTTGACGGGGTACAATAGGCGGATGGA
The DNA here is from genome assembly GCA_001819095.1 of Candidatus Lloydbacteria bacterium RIFCSPLOWO2_02_FULL_54_12. Taxonomy (GTDB): domain Bacteria; phylum Patescibacteriota; class Minisyncoccia; order Phycocordibacterales; family UBA6899; genus MHLP01. The sequence continues at coordinate 8,092 of MHLS01000045.1, read as the reverse complement.
ATTACAAGAATTCGTCCCGCTTGCCCCGCATACCACGATGAAGATCGGCGGTTTGGCGCGGTACTTTTGCGATGTGCGCTCGCCGACGGCGCTCAAGGAGGCGATAGCTTTTACCGTGGAGAAACATCTCCCGACCTTTGTTTTGGGTGGAGGGTCGAATGTGCTCATCCCCGACGCGGGCTTCCCCGGAGTCGTGCTTCATATCACGATCCCCGGCATTGACTGGGAGAAACAGGGCGACGACATATACGCGACGGTGGGCGCCGGAATGGTGTGGGACCAGTTCGTCGCGGAAGCGGTGAAGCGGGGATATTGGGGTGTCGAGAATCTCTCCGGCATTCCCGGCTCGGTCGGCGCGTCGGTGATCCAGAATATCGGAGCGTACGGGAGCGAGGTGGCACAAGTCGTCGAGTGGGTGGAGACATACAGCGCGAAAGAGGGTATGGCGCGAAAGATCTCCGCGGTGGAATGCGCCTTCGCGTACCGTGGCAGTATCTTCAAGCACGAAAGAGGAAAGGAGTTCATCGTCACCTCCGTGTGTTTTCGACTAAAAAAGAACAGCGTGCCGAATGTGGCATACAAAGATCTCGCACCGACCTTTGCAAAAAAAGGAAAAACCCCTCCGACCTTGGGCGAAGTGCGCGAGGCGGTGCTTGCCGTGCGGAAGGGAAAGCTTCCGGATATTGCGACCTACGGAACGGCGGGGTCGTTCTTTAGGCATCCCATCGTTTCGCGTGCGGAAGCCGAAGCATTCCTCGCAAAATTTCCCGATGCGCCGCACTTCGACGCGGAGGGCGGGCGCGTGAAGCTCTCGGCGGGATGGATCATCGACCATGTGCTCCAGTGGAAGGGCATGCGGAAGGGGAATGTGGGCACGTGGGAGAAGCAGGCGCTTGTCTTGGTCAACTACGGCGGCGCGAGTGAAAAAGAGATGCGTGCCTTCGCGCGCGAGATACAATACCTCGCGGCGGTGAAGACGAACATCCGACTCGAGCCCGAAGTCGTGTTCGTCGAGTGAAGAAAAAAGAAAAATACAAGGTCGAACCTCGAAGAATTGATTCCTAAGGTTCGACCTTGTATTTTTTTACCGAGAAAAAGTTATCCACACCTTTCTTTCAAAACACATTGAGTTGTTCTATCATGTACTTCATAATGAATGAAGGAGTGTTCATTGCTTGCAATGAAATTAATTTTTCATCGAACACTCGCATCACCACGATGCTTTGAGGTCGAAGCATAATTACAAGCCACTAACTTCTACCACTATGGCAAAAAAGAAGAAGAAGGCTGCAAAGAAGAAGAAGGCATAAATTCCTTTCTTCCCACAAAACAAAGATCCGCTTCGGCGGGTTTTTGTTTTGTGGGCACGGCCTTAACAAATACAAGGTCCGACCTTGGGAATTAATTCTGGAGCCTGCCCCGTAACTCCGTCTACGGATGTTATCGGGGGTTGGACCTTGTATTTGGGTTTTCATTTGAAGATTCGACCTCGTACTTGGTTTCAGTTTGAATTTCCTCGCCTCTGCGCTATAGTGGTGTACGCTTACGTACGAGGGCCAACGTATACAAGGTGGAACCTTGAGCATCAATTCTTAAGGTTCCACCTTGTACGGGAGCGGTTTGACCGTCGACAGCAATCATGGTCTTTTCTCTTCAGGTCGTCTACGGCGGGCGAGTGACCACTTTTTATGGATTTTCTCAAGAAACTATTCGACAATACCGGCGAGAAAGTGCTCAAAAAACTTGAGCCCGATATCGTCGCGATCAATCTCCTTGAACCGGAGCTTGCGAAACTTTCCGACCCCGAACTCAAGGAGCGGACGGCGAAGCTTCGGGCGCGCCTCGCGGAGGGCGAAACGCTCGACGACGTCCTCCACGAAGCGTTCGCGCTCGTGCGCGAGGCGTCGCGCCGCACGTTGGGGCAGAGACACTACGACGTCCAACTTCTGGGCGGGATCATCCTCCACCGAGGCGGTATTGCCGAGATGCGCACCGGTGAAGGGAAGACCTTGGTGGCGACGCTTCCGGTATTCTTAAACGCGCTCGAAGGCAAGGGTGTGCACGTCGTTACCGTCAACGACTATCTTTCACGTCGCGATGCGGTATGGATGGGACAGATCTACTCCTTCCTCGGGCTTTCCGTTGGCGCCATCAACCACGACGCGTCCTATCTCTACGATCCGGCACAGAAGGCGCACGATCTCGAGCGCGACGAGACCGGCTCCTTCCGCGTCTTCTACGAGTTCCTGCGCCCTTCGACGCGGCGTGAGGCGTACGCGGCGGATATCACCTACGGAACGAACAATGAGTTCGGCTTCGACTACCTCCGAGACAACATCTCCTACGAGGCCAAGGATCTCCGCCAGCGCGAAAGCGGGCACAATTACGCTATCGTCGACGAGGTCGATTCTATATTGATCGACGAAGCGCGCACCCCGCTCATCATCTCGGCTCCCGCACAGGATTCCGAGAGTCTGTACGGTACTTTTGCGCAAATTGCGCGGAAAATGGAGGAAAGCGAGGACTATACTATCGATGAAAAACTGAAGGCCATCCAGATCACGGATGCGGGCGTCACGAAAGCGGAGAAACTCCTCGGTATCGAGAATATCTACACTGAAAAAGGAACCAAATACGTGCATCATCTGGAGACCGCGGTCCGTGCTAAGGCGCTCTTCATTAAAGACCGCGAGTACGTGGTGAAGGACGACGGCGTGGTCATTGTCGATGAGTTCACCGGACGCCTTCAGCCCGGCAGGCGCTGGTCGGAAGGTCTTCATCAGGCGATCGAGGCGAAGGAGGGGGTCAAGGTGGAGCAGGAATCGCGCACGATGGCTTCCATCACCTTCCAGAACTACTTCAAGCTGTACAAGAAACTCGCCGGCATGACGGGTACCGCGCTCACCTCATCCGAGGAGTTCTTCAAGATCTACGGCTTGGAGGTGACCCCGATCCCGCCCAATCGGCCTTCCGCGCGCCTCGACCAGAACGATCTCATCTTTCAGAGTGAGGAGGGGAAGTTCACGGCGATCGCACAGAAAGTGAAGGAACTCCATGAGAAAGAACAGCCGGTACTTATCGGTACGGTCTCTATCGAGAAGAACGAACTCCTCTCGGCGTTCCTCGCGCGCGAGGGCGTGCCGCACGAGGTCTTGAACGCGAAGAACCACGAACGCGAAGGAGAAATCATCGCGCAGGCAGGGAGGCGCGGGTCGGTCGTCATCGCGACCAACATGGCGGGCCGCGGCGTCGATATCAAGCTGGGCGGGAATCCCGGAACGAAAGAGGACTACGATGCCGTGAAGCAGGCAGGAGGGCTCTTCGTCATGGGCACGGAGCGGCATGACGCGCGGCGCATCGACAATCAGCTCCGCGGCCGTTCAGGGCGCCAAGGGGACCCCGGTGAGACGCAGTTCTATGTTTCCTTGGAGGACTCCCTCATGCGTATTTTCGCGAGCGATACTATAAAGAATCTGATGGGGAGATTCGGCATCCCGCATGACCAGCCCATCGAGAACAAGATGATCACCAAGGCCCTAGAGAATGCCCAGACCAAGATCGAGGGGTTCAATTTTGACGCCCGCAAGCATGTCCTCCAGTACGACAACATCATCAATCTCCACCGCCAGACGATGTATGCAAGGCGGCGCAAGCTCCTTTTGGGGACGGAAGAGGAGGTCGATGAGTACCTTGCCGGTCTGGTCGCCGGCGCGGGCGAAACGAGCGAAGAGGTACAGAAGCATATCGACGAGAAGATCGCGGCGATAGGCAAAAAAGCCTTCTACGACGTCATCCGGCGGCTTGCACTCCAGACGAACGATATGTTCTGGGTCGACCACCTTGAGCTCATGGACTATGCCCGCTCATCGGTCAATCTGCGGGCGTACGGCCAGCGTGACCCTCTGGTCGAGTACAAACGCGAGGCACTGCGACTCTATAGAGAGATGGAAGAGACGATCGTCGGGCAGATATTGGGCATGGTCCCGCGCATACAGGTCTCTGCATTCGTGGCCGCGGAGGCGGAACTCAAAAAGGTGGAGTCGCAAATGACGCTTGCGGGTGGTGGAGCGGATACGAGTCATCAGTCATCAGTCATCAGTCATCAGAGAGACGGGAAAAAAGAGCCAGGTCGCAATGACCCCTGCTGGTGCGGAAGCGGGAAAAAATTCAAGCGGTGTCACGGCCAGTAGAAAAACTTAAAAAGTCATGGATGTTGAAAAAGAGATCACGCAGATCCGAGAGAGAAATAATCGCGTCGAGCTTGATAAGGCATGGGAAGTAAGCTTTACCCGACGTATTTTTATCTCCATAGCAACCTACGTTGTTGCTCATGTGTGGTTGTTGCTAATCAACGAAAGTTCTCCATGGTTGAAGGCATTTATTCCGACCGGTGGCTACATCCTTTCGACGCTTTCCTTGCCGTTTGTAAAAAAGTGGTGGATTGAAAAGAGGTAATCCTATTCTTGCAACAGTTCAAGCGCTTTCATGGCCAATAAAACACACCGCGTGTCCTTACCCCGTGGCAAGCCGACGGGGTATTTGGCACGCGGTACCATGGGTGTTTTTTTGGAGAAAGAATCGGCCGCCGCCGATACTGATTTTTGTGTATCCCCGCTACAGAGTAGCGGGGTATTACACACCAATAAGTTGTTCATCTACGGCACACTTGCCGACCCGAAGATACAGCGAAGCGTCTGGGGGCGAGAGACCACGGGCGTTCCCGATGTACTCCGAGAGTACAGAAGGTCCGAGATCGAAATTGACGGGGAAATCTACCCGCTTATTATTCCCAGCAAGGAAGGGCATGTGGAAGGGTTGGTGATCGAGGTCGCCGACGATGAACTGGAGAAGATCGACGACTATGAAACGGACGCGTATGAGCGGGTAGAAGTCATCCTCGAAAGCGGTGCGATCGCGTGGGTGTATGTGAGAGGATAGAAATCTCAAAAGGTCGAAGAAAAAACCCGACCTAGGGTCGGGCTTCTGCAACGAGGAACTCGGTGACCTTCGTCACTCCGCGCACCAAACGAAGAAAGGGGAGTGCATCGGGCGGAAGGTGGAGGAAGATGAATAAAGGCTTTTCGCGCCCTGTCTCCCGAATGTGTCGCATGACAACATATCCGGCGAAATTGCAGAGGTAAGTCATCCCTTCTTTTCCTCCATGAACGACTACCGGCACCTTCTTGTGGGTGAGGAACTTGGCGAGTCCGTCGGCGTCGACATTGGTGTCGTAAAAATCTTCCCCGCCACGACGGATGACGCCGCCTTCCCGCACCTTTCCTTGGTTGTCCGCGCCTTCCGCGATATTGAAGTAGCGCGTCTCGACGGTGATAGCAGGATACCCCTCGGCGTGCCCCATTGAGACGACCACGTCGGGATTTAGTCTGTCGAGCGCTCGCGTAAGCAGGGTTTCCGCCCTACTCCAGAGAACGGGCAACTTGAGGACGACGAGTTCGTCCTCGGTGCTCTTCCACCCCATTTGGATCTTGTCGGCCACCCGCTCGGTGATATTTTCCGTCACGCTTCCGAATGGTTCGTATGCCGTGAGTAAGATACGCATGCGTACTCCAGCTTTGCACTCTCTCCATACGCTACCACAGTTTTCCCCGCGTAAAAAGAAAAAGCCCGACGCTTGCGCATCGGGCTCGGACAGTGATATGTGGGGTTGTGAATCCCGATTAACTAAGGATAAAGAGCAAAGTTGCCAGCGCAACAGACTCCCTCGTCCCACCGGGCAACACCCACAGGGCGATAATCTCGCGGATTCTCTCTCTACGTAACTGCGGTGGCCACTGGACCGTCCCCAGAGAACGGAGAGGGGCATTCTGTCCTCTAGCCTAGCGCACTTCCGTATTTCGTCAATCCTTCTTTGTGCAGCAGTCGCCGCCGTCGTCTTTCGTTGACAAGGCGGAGACGGTTTTGACGACAATGGCGCCGAAAAGCGCAACGATCGCGCCGATCACGAGGAATTTGAAGAGAAGCGAAAGCATCCACGCGAAGAATCCGAGGGCGACCAGAACGAGAAAGAGAAGCCCTCCCGCCAGTGCGCCACCAAATACCGAAAACCAAAACTTGAGTTTCATTGCAGTCTCCCTTTTAGTAAGGAATCGTTCTTCCGGCGGTAACTTAAACATACCGGAAGGTCTTTTGCAATCTTCCACCTTGTATTTTTTCACATGACGCAAGAAAAAGCCCCGCGTGAAGCGGGGTCTTGAATTTTACACCGAGAGGGTGCTACGGGCGGCTTTTCTGCCGCAAGAGCGCTTCCCTGTCGATCTGTTTTCGTATCGATTCGACGAACTCCTGCACTTCGTCTTCGTGCGGAAGCCCTTTTTTCTCGATGTACATCTCGTCGACTGCGAGGACGACGTCTTCTTTCGTGACACCGGAGGGGGTTCCCGCGGCCATGTCTCTGCGTTCGGCATCTCCTCGGGCTCCGACAACATCTTTGCCGCGACGTACAACACGTTCGGCAAGATCCAGTCGGTCCAATATCCGAAGTTCATGCCGACGTTTCCGCCGATCTCCGAGGCGCTCAACACCTCGTATGTGAAAGCGGTGGCGGCGCGGTCTCCGGAAGTGGCGTCGGCTCCTGTGGAAGCTCCGAGCTGGAAGGGCACCGTGGGCGTCGGTGAGCGCGTTTCGACGCGTTCATGGACGATCAACTTCCAGACGGGAAGCGCAAGCTTCACGTCGGAGACGGTCTCCACTCTCGAGGAACTGAAGGAAGGCCTCCTCGTCGCAGGTTCGCTTGCGGTCGAGATTCACGGCCATACCGACGATGTCGGCGACGCCGAGTACAACCGCAAGCTCTCGCAAGAGCGCGCAATGGCGGTTCGCAACTGGCTCAATAGCCAAAGCGCCAAGAACTTCCCGATCGATCGCTTCCGCGTGGTGGGACACGGCGAGGACGCCCCGAAAGTGGCGAACACCTCGACGGCCAATCGTGCGGTCAATCGTCGCGTGGACGTGATCTTGGGGACGGCGGCCCGTTAAGGCCTCATCCATAAATAAGTTCTACAAAATATGGATGAGGCACAAAGGGCCGTAACCACACATAACGAGGACGTTATTTGTGGACGAGCCCTAAGCCCGACCTCATCAGTAGTTCGCATCAGTGACCCGGCCAATTACCGGCCGGGTCTTTTTCTTAGCTCTGTTTTGCAAACACAAAAGAGGGCTAAGAGAAAGCAAGTTCTTTTCATCAACAGCGTTTTTTTTGAACGAAGGAGGAATAGTGAAACTTTCCACGAAAGATTTCATGCGCGCGCTCACACCCAATGAAAAGATTGGGTCGAGCGCGATGCTCATCATCGGCGGATTCTGGATTGCCGCAATGCTCGCGATCTGGAGTTACGGTCCGTCGGCCTTGATCCCGAGACCGATACCCGTCTTGAAGGCGTTCGGCGAAATGCTCATGAACGGCGACCTCTTGACCGCACTCTGGTCGAGTTTGGTCACGAATCTCGAAGCAATAGCGATCGCGACGGTCATCACGCTCGTCGTCTCGTACGGCGCCGTGCTCGGTATCATGCGACCCGTGTCGCTTGCGGCCACGAAGGGGAGGTTCCTTGGTCTTTCCGGACTCACATTCCTCTTCACGGTCCTTTTGGGCGGCGGGCACACCTTGAAGGTGGCGCTCATCACGTTCGGCATCGCGGTCTTCTTCATTTCGTCCATGGTCGCGATTATCGACGAGATTCCGAAAGACGAGTTCGACCACGCTAGATCGCTCGGCATGAGCGAGTGGCGTGTGACGTTCGAGGTCGTCGTTTTGGGACGGGCCGATCAGGTGCTGGAGCAGATGCGCTTGAATGCCGCAATCGGGTGGGTGATGCTCACCATGGTCGAAGGCTTCGTCCGCTCGGAAGGCGGCTTAGGCGCGCTCCTCATCAACGACAACAAGCACTTTCTGCTTGAGAACGTCTTTGCGATTCAGCTCGCCATCGCCATGTTCGGTCTCGGAATGGATTACGCGTTCCGCATGCTGAAAGACATCGCGTGTCCGTACGCCAACATGACACTGGAAAGGAAATAGCCATGACGTCAAAACCCGAAGGGGTCGTCGTACCCCTCTACGAGAAACGCGAGG
>MHLS01000044.1:2078-17277 GCA_001819095.1 Candidatus Lloydbacteria bacterium RIFCSPLOWO2_02_FULL_54_12 | reverse complement strand
CGCCCAAGCTTCGGAGCGCGCTCGCGGTTCTTGTCACCTTCCTTCTCGTCAATATCACGTGGATATTCTTCCGCGCACATTCGCTCGACGATGCGCTGTACATCCTCCGAGGTCTTTTCTCCGACATGTCGCCCTCCTCGTGGGACGCCTACTCGCTCACGCTCACCAAAGGCAGAATGTGGTTCGTCGAATGCATCCTCGCGCTCTTCCTTATGGAGGCGGTGGAAACCTTGCGCACCAAACCCAAAGCGCTCGCCTATTTCGTGGGCCGCACCAACGCCACACGATGGTCCGCTTACGCCTTCGTCGGACTCCTCATCCTTCTTGCAAGCGGATCGGGCGGGAGCGAATTTATCTATTTCCAGTTCTAAGATATCGGACCTTGACACTACTGCTCAAGATCAAGGACCTCGTCGATACGTACCTGCCTCACGAACTCCGGTACATGCGAGACGAGTATCATCGCGCCCCGATACTCTCCAAGCGCTTTGGCAATGACGGGAATGTGCCGAAAATTGATGTGGTTCGTCGGCTCATCCAAAATAAGGAGACCGGGGCGAAGGAGGACGAGCCGTGCAAGCGCGACAAGACCCTTTTGACCCTCCGAGAGGTCGCCGACCCTTGTTCGTATCACCTCGCTATTAAGCAGGAATCCCGACGCCGTGGCGCGGATCTTTTCTTCGTCCTCGCGAGGGAGGACCGCCTTCAGTTCGTCGTAGACCGTGTGCTCGAAGTTAAGCATTGAAAAGTCCTGACGGTAGTAGCCGATGCGGACTCCTTTCCCCAACTTCATTCCCTTGTTCGTACCCCGTGCGATCGATTCAAGCAATGTCGACTTGCCGATGCCGTTCGGCCCCGAAAGCAGGAGGTGCTTATTTTTCCGCAGGGCGACATGCACTTTCTTTTCTTTTGGCTTGTGGTTCTTGACGACCGCAACCGTGGAGAGCGTGAGCACATCGCCGGAGAGATCCTCCTGTGCCGGAATGACGAAAGGGCGAATGGTCTTGTCTTCGCGGCGCACGTCGACCTTGTCCTCCTCCATTTCTTCGATCTCGACCCGCATGCGTGCGGCAAGTTTGCGCATATTCCCTCCTTTCTGCGCGAAATAGTTCACCTTGTCTTTGTTCTCTTGAATCTTCTTTGCCAGCTGTGCATTCTTTCTGTTCTCCCTTTCCACTCGTGCGGTGATGTCGCGAAGCGCGTCAAAGTAGTTCCCCGCGTACTGCTCGACCGCGAGCGTGTGCAGGTCGAGGTAGAGTACTCCGTCGGTGAACGAGTTCAGGAAATCCGCGTCATGCGAGATGGTGACGCACGTTTTTTGCGAGTCGATAAGGAATTGCGTGAGATGCGCGATCCCCGCTTTGTCGAGATTGTTCGTCGGCTCATCCAAGAGAAGGATATCGGGGTCCTGTATGAGTGCGCCCGCAAGCAAGAGCCGCGCCTGCTGTCCGCCCGAAAAAGAACGGACGATACGGTCGAGCGGGGCATGCAAATTCACGACGTCGAGCACTTTTGCGATCTTCGGCTCGATATCGTAAACCTTTTCTTCGAAACAGTTTTCGAAGAACGCACGCACCGTGAGGTCGAGCTCCGAGCGTTTGATGACCTGCCGCGCAATGGCAATAGAGGCCCTCTCACTGATATGGATATTCCCGCTTTCCGGCTTGTACTCGCCCGTAATAAGCCCAAAAAGCGTGCTTTTTCCGGCGCCATTCTGGCCCATGACGGTCGTCTTCGCACCGGTACGTACGGTAAAACTGACATCCCGTAAAATGGGCTTATTGTGACCGTGCTCGAAAGAAACCTCTTCGAACCGAAGAATAACATTTCGGCCTGACATCGTGGTGGGAGCATAGCAAAATATCCCAACTTTGCCCACAGTAGTGTGGCTACAAAGTTGCGGATGCCGTGAGTATGCACGGCTCCCAATTTGCATAATGAAATATATTCGTGCACTATTGTACTTCTCGTGTCGGGAGCATTCGAGACAAGTCCGTGAAGAACGGAGCGAGATCGCCGCACGACGCCAAAAAATCGTATGAACAAAAAACAATTCTTGCACTCACTCCGCGATGTCTACACACGCTTGGGTAAGGGAAAGCACGGCATCGGCATATTCGCCGTCCGCGAGATACCCAAAGGCGTCGACCCGATGAAGCGCTGCGACCCGTACGGAAGCGCGATCGAAGTGAGTGAAGCGGAACTTGAAGCGGCGGACGCGCCCGAGGAAGCCAAGCGGATGATCCGCGACTTCTGTGCGCTCCAAAAGGGCGTCTACCATGTCCCCGATTACGGCATCGACGCAGTCGACAAATCCTACTATATGAATCATTCCGACACGCCCAACATGACGACAAAAGACGGAGGCGAAAGCTTTGTTGCGCTCCGCAATATCAAAGCCGGCGAAGAACTTACGGCAAACTACGACCTCTATACCGAGGCGTCACATTTCACGAGGAAGTAAAAACGACCGCCCGTCGACTGTCGCGGCAAGCCGACGGGGCATTCGCGGGCGGCATCAGGGCGTTTTTTCTGGAAGCGGAGACGGCTCCGCCGTCACTGTGTAGGTGACGCCATTCATACCAAGGTCTGTGCCGTTAGGATGAATGGCGTCCGCCAGTAAGTGGCGGGACGATTTGCTGTTTCCCGCCTCCGTGCTAGTCTCACGGAAGAACATTTCAATCGGGAGGTTCCGTGCAAAAATTCTGGGATGGGTGGCTTCGTCCGTTCGCACCATGGGTCATACTCCTCACGCTTTTCATTTACGGCGCGGGGCTCGGATGGATACTGCCGAGAGGGCAACCGGAGACATGGAACGACATTCTCTTGGCGCACATGTATGCGTCGCATATGGGCGTGCTCGTCGGTGTCGCCTGCTGGCTTTTCGCCGGTGAGGAAAGCGCATTCATGAGGCGAGGCCTCGCAGGCATCGCGCTCATCTCCACTATCCTCTATCTCACGGACTTCTGGGGCCGAGCGACAATGGGGGCGGATATCCCGCTCGGAGCGTATCTGCGCGGCGGAGCACTCGGCATGGGTTACGTCTCTGCGATATGGGTCGTGAAGTACAGCTTGCTTCCCGAGTTCAAAAAATTGTTCGGGCGATGACACGAACGATGGAGACCTCTTGCGGGGTCTTTTTTGTTTCCCTTCCGCGTGAAGTAGCAGACAATCTCCGTTTCCGAGGAGACACCTTTCCGAGCCAAGGAGTCACCTCGGAAACGGGAAGACCTTGAATTTTCTCGGTCTCATCCGCCTTGTACACAGGCCCCGTCCAATAAATAAGTTCTACAAAATATGGACGTAGCACAAAGGGCCGTAACCACAAATAACGGGGACGTTATTTGTGGACGGACCCTAAGCTACCTAGGTGACGCGAGGATCTCGGCTAATTGATCGGCGATAAGTTTCGCGCCATAAGCGGTGACATGGCCGTCGCCTTCGATGAAGATCTCCCCTCTCCTCGAATGCGTCGCAATGATAGGGTCCATTGAAGCGCAGATGAGCGCGTGCTTCGCGCATTCCGTTTCGTAGAGTACAAGATTTGCGCGATAAAGGGTGTCGTCGCCGATCTCCCGATAGAACGGTATCTCATAAATGATGACCCGCTTGGAGGAGTTTTCCTTCTGTATCTCCCCAAAAAAATCGAACACCTTACTCATTTCTTCCGTCTCAAAGGGTTGCGGCTGTTTGGCGCTCGTCCGCAGATTGACGGCTATTGCCTTACGCACGACGGGCCGCAGAAGCGTATAGACCGCAGAGTTGCGTACTCGCGCAACGATGCCGGTCTCCTCCTTGGGCGGAGCCGGCGGAACAAGCGGGAGATTCTCCGGCGCAAGGAGCGAGTCGCCGAAACGCGGTTTCATGAATCCTTGGTACTCGTCGCTTTCGATCCCAGGAAGATCGTTGTACGGGAAAAAGATGATGACGATATCCGACACATCGTACTTCGGGAGCTCGGCACGAGCGCGCAGAAGATACTGGTCCGGCGCATATCCCGACACGCCGAGGTTTAGGACCTGCTTTCCGGTCTTTTTTTCGATCAGATACGGGAAAGATTGTTCGTACGGCAGATAATAACTTTCCGCGTGACTGCTTCCCAATATCGCGACGGAGGACGCCGAAGACGAAGCGGCCTCGTGCCAACGCATAACGTCCGTCGGGAAGCCTTGCGGATCGTAATAATTGAAATGCCCGTAATAGAGCGAGGAGCGGTAATACTTGTAGTCGGCGCGTGACTTCCAGCCCAAGGTGTCGTCGAACTGATACGTCACCATGCGCTCGGTACCGGGAACGATACCGACAACGTTGCGGAGGATATATTCGCAGAGGAAAAGCGCCGCGATGAGGACGAGGACGAACACTGCAGTCTTTATGAGGCGATGCATGGGTTTTAGTTTAACACATCCGAATACCGGACTAATTATCCAAGGTCTCACCTTAAATCCGAATTCTCAAGGAGAGACCTCTTAAAACCAGTGACTCACCTCGAAAGCGCGCCGGAACTGCTTGCGTACAAGGTCGGACCTTAAGAATCAATCCCCAAGGTCCGACCTTGTACGCCATATTATTATGATTGCTCTCGCCCATTTCACTCGGTATAGTGTGTAGCAATGAATTTGTACGAATTCGAAGGCAAGGAACTGCTCAAAGCTGGCGGGGTAACGGTGCCGCGCTCTTCACTACTTCGTGGAGCGGAAGAACTCCCTAAAAGCATTCCGTATCCCCTTTTCGCAAAAACACAGATACTTTCCGGCGGACGCATGGAGGCCGGCGGAGTTGTTCTCGCGAAAGAGAGCGCCGCACTTGGAGAAGCTGTCGAAAACTTTCTTGGAAAGACGATAAAGGGCTGGCCGGTCATCGGCGTACTTCTCGAAGAAAAAGTGGCGTACGAGAGTCCGGAATATTTCGTCTCATTCACCGCCGATCCCGATACGCGAAGGGTCCTCTTCAGTCTCTCGGACAAGGGCGGAACTGGAGTCGAAGATCGTCCCGTCATCAAAGTGCCGATCGACGTCGACACGCCCGAATTCCCCGACACACCCGTACCAAGCGACGTACTGAAGCGCCTTTTCGGCGTGTTCACGGCGAACGATTGCATCCTCCTTGAGGTGAATCCGCTCGTGCAGAATGCAAAGTCCGAGGAATGGGTCGCGCTCGACGCGAAAGTGGTCCTCGACGACTCGGCATTCCCGCGCCATCCAAAGTGGCAGTACCCCGAACGTCCGAGCGCGCCCGACCACAAGGTGTCTCCCCGTGAGGTTCGCGCGAGGGAGATCGACAGGGGTGACCATCGCGGCACCGCCGGATCGACCTATCTCGACTTGGAAGGCGATATCGCCATGCTCCCCTCCGGCGGCGGGGCCTCCTTGACCGCAATGGACGCCCTCAACCGCCTCGGAGGAAAGCCGGCCAATTACACCGAATATTCCGGCAACCCGACGGGAGAGAAGGTCAAACAACTGGTCTCGGTCGTCGTTTCAAAGCCCGGACTCTCGGCGCTCTGGGTGGTCGGAGCGGTGGCGAATTTCACCGACATCAACGAGACGCTTCGTGGACTCATTGAAGGACTGCGCGATGCCCGAAAAGAACTCGGGCTTCCCATCGACTACCCCGTCGTCATTCGCCGCGCGGGACCGCGCGACACGGAGGCCTACGCAATGCTTAGCGAGGTGAAAGACTTCGACCTGCACGTCTCCGGAGAAGAGACGAGCATCGAAGAATCCGCAAAAAAAATCGTTGCGTTAGCAGATGCATATCGAAAGAAACATGCCCGCTGAAATAAAAAAACTCATCCCTGACAACCCGCGCGTGCTTATACAGGGCGCGACCGGAAAGGAGGCGCTCCGAGCTATTCCCGCAATGCGCTCGTACGGCACGACGGTCGTCGCCGGCGTGACGCCGGGAAAAGGCGGGCAGACGGTCGAAGGCGTTCCCGTCTTCAACACGGTCAGGGAGGCCATCGCAAGCGAGGGGTCCGTCAACATGGTCGTTCAGTTCGTTCCGCCGATCCGCGCGCTCACGGCCACCGAAGAGTCACTTGAGGCGGGGATACCGTTCATCCTCATCGGCGCCGAGAAAGTGCCCGTTCATGACGCACTACGCATGGTCAAGATGGCTCGCGCAAAGGGAGCGCTCCTCATCGGACCGAGTTCCGTCGGCATGATCGTTCCGAGAAAGGGACTCAAACTCGGCATGATCGGCGGCGACACGCCCACGCGTACGTTTTCCGAAGGAAGCATCGCCGTCTTGTCGAAATCCGGTGGGATGACCTCGGAGATCGCGCATCTCTTGAAGAAAAGCGGCCTCGGCGTTTCGTTTGCGGCGGGCCTAGGCGGCGAACGGATCCCCGGCACCGACCTCGCCGACGCGCTCATCATCCTCGAAGAAGATCCGTCGACCGAAGCTTCAATCATCTTCGGCGAGTTGGGCGGCGTCGCCGAAGAACATGTCGCGCGCGCCGTGAAAGAAGGGGCGATCAAAAAGCCCGTGGTCTCGTTCACCGTCGGTGAATTCGTCTCGCTCCTCCCCCACGCCATGCCGTTCGGTCACACGGGCGCGATGCTCGAAAGGGGAAAAGGCGGGGTCAAAGAAAAACGGGCCCTCCTCAAAGAGGCGGGGGTCCTCGTCGCAGAGAAATTCGACGACATTCCGAAGCTCCTCGCCGGCGTTTTGTAGGGAAGCGAGAAGGGAGTATCATTCAGTTTATCCTCTATGGTCCGCGTCGTACGACACGAAAATGAAGTAGCGCTCTGGGGCGACACCCCGCTCTTGGAACGCGTCCGCGAAGGAACGTTCACCGACATGCTCTTCGAACTCTTCTCGGAACGGACGCCGACGAAGAACGAAGCAGAATTGTTCGACCTTTTGCTCAAACTCTCCCTCGATCACGGCGACGGCACCCCGTCGGCAAAAAAAACGATTGCGGCAACCAAAAACGGCGCACCGATGGGGCGTGCCGTGGGCGTCGGGGTAAGCGCTATCAACGGATCACACGGCGGCGCAACGGAGCCCGCGATGCGTCTTTTTTACGATATCGCAACGGGAAAGACCGACGCAAAGAAAGCGGTGAGTGCAATGATGGAGAGGGGCGAGCGTGTGCCGGGATTCGGCCACCGCTTGTATACGAAAGACTCGCGCGCAGAACTCATCATGGAATCAACCGGCTCGCTCGGTTTTTCGAAAAAATATACCGACATCGCACGCGCCGTCGAGGGTGCGCTCGCCGAGATTTTTAAGGAGCGAAGCGACTATAAAAATCCAAGTGGAGTTGCGTCCTCGCAAGCTCCCGCCGAACACGCACCCGGAAAAGTGCTCCCGCTCAACATCGACGGCGCAATCGCCGCCGCCCTCTGCACCATTGAGTGGAAGCCGGAAGTGAGCACCGCCGTCTTCATCGCCGCACGGAGCGCCGGACTCTGCGCGCACCACTTACAGAACAAAGAGGAACAAGAAAAGAAGACCACTCCCTAAGGAGTGGTGACTGAAACTGCCGGTCGAGATGCCGGGTCGTAGGTTGACCGCTTGACTATCGATTACCCTTTTGAACGACCTTGCCGGTGTGGAGGTCAACGATGTGGTAGGTGCCGTGACCCCTTACGACGCTCATGTTCTTGAGAGCGGGTCGCGCCGCCGCAACGGCTCCTTCAATCGTGTCGAACGAGTTGGCGTTGCCTCCGCTGTCGATAAGCACATCGTACCAGCCGCCGTTGGGGGCGTGATTCGTCGGTGTGAACACTATGTATCGCTTGAGCAACTGAATTCTCCTGTGTACGTAGAATCAAATGACTAAGAACCATGCTGTGGCACGAGCATAATATTGTCAAGTATTTCCAAAAAAGTTTAACCCTGAAAAGATCCGAGTATTCGCGGGATGAGTGTTTTCAGATCATGTGATTGCGCAACGACCGCACGCAGTTGGCCACCGAGCACTTGGCGCTCACCTTCTGTCATACCCATGAACGACTGAACATGTTCGGCAAAGTCGTTCGCATCACCCTCGCGAAACATGCATGGTGATTCGAAACCGACGAGCGCAGAGCGCAGGCCTTCATTTGAGGTTAGAACGGGAACCCCTGCGGCCATGGCCTCAAGTACGGCCTTATCAAGCGACCCCGTTTTTGACATGTTCACAAAAAGGTCCGCCCGTCGCAGATGATCGGGAATTGCGGCGTTCGATACCGATCCTAAGAGTTCGACATCATCAGTAAGTCCGCGCCGGAAGATCTCGCTCCGAAGCGTGGCGGCATAAACTTCGTCGGCCTCGGTAAGCGGACCGCCGATGATCGTCGCCTTGAACTTTTTGCCGCCGGTCTTTAAAAGTGAGAGCGCTTCAAGAAGAACCCCGTAACCCTTCGTTGCCGAGATCCGTCCGACGGAAAGAATGCGGAATCGGTCGCCGAAGAGATGGGTGGTGCTCGCCAGACGCCCGACGTCGATACCGTGTCCCATAACGTGCAACTTGGGCGTAGCGAAACGAAAACTCTCGGGTGATGCGGTGAAAATGATATCCGCGCCGTGTGCGGCAAGGCGCAGACGCCGGTCGACGTTCTTGTGGGTGTACCAAAGTCCGACCGACTTCCCCATCGCCTTCCACAATATGCCGCCCAAGATGACATACTCGGGATTCATGTGCACAAACACGGCATCGTAATTCTTCCGCTCACGGAGGATAAGCCGATAAAAATTCCACAGATAATTGAGGCGTGGCACAAAGGGGAACCCTTTGGAATTCTTAAGGGTTCCCCTTTGTGCCTTGCCGAGCGAAAAAACACTTACATTCTCGGGAAGGTGATTGTGCGGCCCGACGGAAAGCCCGATCACGGTCACACGCTCGCAATGCTTCGCGAACTCCGCTATCCAAGCGTGCATGAAACCGAGTATCGGATCGTCGCCGTCCACCTTCTGGGTAAGAACGAGCAGTTTCATGTCTTTGTCGCAACGATGAATTGATTGAGTCCAAACAAAAACGGTCGGTATCGGATCTCTCTCGGAGCGAAACCGGCACGAGCAAGGATCGCCCGGAGCTCCTTTTCGTCAAAATAGTGTTTGTGGTCGCGGATCTCACCGGCATCGATCACCCCGAGCCGGAATGCGAGAAATTCGAGGACGGGTTTTGAACGCGGCGACGGCGTGGTGAGGAGGAGCTTCCCTCCTGCACGAAGGATGCGGTGGATTTCGACGGCGTGCAGTTCGGCCTGTTCCAGATGTTCCAAGACCGCAAGCGAGGCGGCGACGTCAACGCTCGCGTCGGGGAGCGCAAGAGGGCGGTTGAGGTCGCCGACAACGAGCGAAAGCCGGTCGTTGGCGAGCGCGGGGTCAAGCGAGAGGTCGACCGCGATCCCGCGCGCATCCTTCCTTCGCGCGAGAAGCCCGCGGAGAAACTGCGCATCGTACCCGCTCCCGAGATCGGCGACGACGATCTGTCCCTCGCCCACGAACGGGAAAAGTCGCCTCGAGCGAAGCCAGAAGATGAAGTGGTCTATGGCACTCTCGGCGTCCTCGCGATACGCCTTCTGTCGTCTGTTGCCTGTCATATATGCAGGTGATAACCTCCGTGCGCCGCAATAGTACTCACGGACCGAGGAATGGGGCTCACGAGAAGCGACACCGCAAAAGGGTCCTAAGGTGGCGGATGCCGTCGACCCAAGTGATCTTTTTCCCCTCCTCGACCTTGCGCGGCTTATACGAAATGGGGTATTCGGGGATCTTGATCCCCTGTTTGGCGGTCAGAGCGAGGAGCTCGGAGTCGATCTCGAATCCCTCGCTTCGGAGCGGGAATTTTTTTACCAGATCCCCCTTGTACATCTTATAACAGGTCATGCCGTCGGTGAGCCGCTGGCCGTACAAAAGATTCGCAACAACGGTGATGAAGATGCCGCCAAAGTAGAACAAGACGCCGGACGGGCGATTGCGGTTCGCGCCCGCCTCGCGAGACCCGTAAAGCACCGAAAGGTCTTCAGCGATCATCTTCTCGAGCATCGGCACCAGATCTCCGGGATCGTACTCGAGATCGGCGTCCTGAATGGTGATGTAATCTCCGGTCGCGGCAGTGATGCCGGTGCGGACGCCGTGGCCTTTCCCGTAGTTCTTGTCGTGGTAGCGCACCGTGTACTTTCCCTCGTATTCTTTGCGGAGAGTATCGCGCGTACCGTCGGTCGAATAGTCGTCAATGAGGACAATCTCCTTCTCAATAGGAAATCGCGTAGCCTCAACGCGCGCAAGTATCTCGCGGATTGTGCCCGCCTCATTGAAAACAGGAATGATGATAGAAAGCTTCATCCCATTAGAGGTAGGACGCGAACGCCGCCGTCTGCGCTCCTGCCCGATTAATGTTTGTAACAATCATTAGGTTCATTATTTTCTTGGGGTTTGGTTCGAGCCCGCGACCTCTAACGGGACTTCATAGTATGCTCGAGAGAAGTGGCCGTAGGGAATCACTGGTGAAAAGCCATGCAAAGTTTACCAAAACAACGGCGGAGACGGCAAGAATGCGGTACGTCTTCGACTCAATGTATGTCATAAGACCATGCACAGCAAGGAGCGCACCAAGCGGGGCGACGACAAAGTAGAGCCGTGAAGAAACATATCCCCAGAAAAAGATCGCGAGAAGCGGCAAGGCGAACCAGAGAAGAATGCGCTGATCTTCGTGGGAGAGCCTGCCCAAACGCATGAGCCCGAGGAATGCGAATACCCACCCCAAAAGAGAAACGGCAAAAAGACTTTTCCCGATGAACCATGGCGAATATTCGGTGGAGCCCGAGGTCATCCCCATGGCTCCGATGCGATACCAGTCCAGATAGGTGAAATTGAACTTAGCGTAAACGATAAATTGCACAACTCCGGAGATGAGGAGAACAGTGAGCGCCAATACCCCGACGCGGGAGAAGCGCTCGGTGACGGAAACGTTCGGCTGTGTGAGGAGAACGAGTCCGAGCGCGCATCCCGCAAGAACGCTATATTCCTTCCACAAAAGACCGACGGCGATCGAGAGCGATGTGAGGACGAGCGTCCGCCGCGTCGGAGTACGCGCGTAAGCAATAACCCCCGTGAGCGCAACTAGATAGAAGAGCCAGGATCCGAGGTCGGTGTACAGGTCGAGCCCGTATTTGAGCACAGGATACGCCGACAGAAGGATGAGTGTTCCATAAAAGGCCGCGGCGTTGTCCCGAAAGAATTCACGGAAAAAATACCACGCCGCAATACCGAAGAGGAAGTAGCAAACGATGTTGAGCACGAGAAATCCCATGAGATAGTTCCCGTGAAAGAGCTGTGCAAAGAGAGCGATCCCGAGGGGACCCAGAGGCTTCAGGAACCGCTCGGGATGAGGTGCGCCGACGCCCCCCGTCAATTCCTGCGCACTTTCAATGTAGGTGAACGAGTCCGTCGACATGACGAGCGGAAGAAAGTTGAGGCGCAAGAACAGATAGACGGCCGCAACAAGAAAAACAGCGCACAGAAAATAAAAGTGCGGTCGATCGGCGGAAAGCCACTCTTTCGTCATCATTCAAAACATTTTACCATGTATGTTCCCTCGAGGTGGTAGCCGAGTTTGCGGTAGTAGTCGCGCACGCCGATACCCGAGATGACCGCGATCTTGGTATAACCGGCGTCTTTGGCGATACGCTCCGCTTCGGCGAGAAGCCGGCGCCCAAAGCCGACGTGCTGGCTTTGTTTGCCGTCGCCGCCCACGGGAATATGCCGTCCGTATGTGTGCAGTTCACGGATAAGCGTGGCGCCGCGAAGGGCCGGCAGGAGCGCACCGTCCCCTTTTCCGTCGGGGAGGCGCAGTCGCGTGAACGCGACAAGTTTTCTGCGTCGGAGAGGATCTGGCTTTCCGTCCGATACAAGGTCGGACCTTTGGGATTGATTCTTAAGGTCCGACCTTGTATCGGACGACCGTGAATCGCACTCGAAACTCAAGAAAAGTTCCGTGCCGGTCTTGGTGCGATATACGATGCGGGAAAGCGTGAAGTCGTCGGCATTCACCTCCCCCTCTCTCACCTCGCGACAGCGGATGCATTTGCATTGCCAGCCGTTCTTCCTCATGTCCTCGTCCATCACCTGTCGGAGATTCGAGACCGTACTTCCCGCTTTCACGTAGCTCGCAGGGATATCGCGATAGACGCGGAGGATGCGGACATACGGGGGTACCTGTTTCTTCGCCTCACGAACGACCGCGATGAGCTCTTCATCGGTATACGCTGTAAAGCCGCCCTGTTTCCATGTCTCGTGGAGTGCGCTCTTTTCAAGCACCATACACGGATAGATCTTGAGCATGTCCGGCTGAAAGTCCTCGCCGCCGAAAAGTTCACCGAACATCGCCACGTCGCGCTCCTTCGTTGATCCGGGAAGATTCGGCATCATATGATAGACCACCTTGAAGCCGGCATTGCGCAGATCTTCCGTCGCCTGTTTCACTCGCGCGGTCGTTAAGTCCCGCTTCGTGATCTCTGACACATGGTCGTCAAGGTGCTGGACGCCGATCTCCACTTTAGTAACACCAAGCGCGCGAAGGCGTTCGATCTCAAAATCGGTGATGTAGTCGGGACGCGTTTCGACGGAAAGCCCGATGATGCGACATTTGGCGCGCTCATTCCTGTCCTGTAGTTCGAGGAGATACTTCAGGCGGTCGGCATATTGCTCGTTGCGCGAGTCGTTCGTCGTCCCGTAATCGTTGCACGCACGATAACAGCCGATGAGAAATTCCTCCTGATAGACGGGGTGGTAGAAACTCCACGTTCCGCCGATGAGTATCATTTCCACTTTACCAGTAGGATGCCCGTTCATCTCAAGTGCCTTCAGGCGGTTAGTGATCTGGAGGTACGGGTCGAAATCATTCGCGAGCGCACGCGCGGCGGCGGGCTCCTTGGAAAGGTAACTCTTGGGCATGTTCGTCTCGGTCGGACAGTAGGTACATCGCCCCGGACAGGGAAAGGGTTTGGTCAGGAGCGAGACCACGGCAACGCCGGAATTCGACTTTGTTTTGATCTTACGCAGGGAGAGTTCCGCCAGCGGATTCGGCGATTCGACGCCCTCCTCAACAAGCTCGCGATAGAGCGCGAGCATTTCGGCTTTTGACGGTACGCGCGAGGACGACGGACGCAAATCGGCATGGAGGACGCCGTCGTTCGGATAATGCATCTTGCGCCGTACGCCCTCGAGGCGCTCCAAAAAGACCGGGTCTTTCACAATCCGTTTCTTCAATTGCTCGATGTCCTCCTCGGTTTTGATGTTTGCGAACAACATGGGTACCCCTCACCACATCGAACAAGGAGCGCGTGGAAAATATTGATTTTACACAGCGTCCGAGCGACAATGTGGACAAGGATTCTTACCCCTACACTAACAGAAACGATATGAAGACGGAAGAAGCGCAAAAAATAGCCGGCGAGACACGCCGATCATACGACGAGGCGGCGGCGGAATTCTCCGCATCACGCGCGCGATTTTGGGACGAGCTCGCCTACCTTGGAGAACACATAAACACCGGTGACCGCGTGCTCGATATCGGCTGTGGGAACGGCCGATTCTTTCCGCTTGTCGAGAAAAGCGGCGGGAAGTACACAGGAATAGATTATTCGGAAGGACTGATCGGAGAAGCCCGTCGGCTCCATCCTGAAGGCGACTTCATCGAAGCGGACGCAACGGCACTCCCCTTCAAGGACGACGCATTCGATATTGTTTACTCCTTTGCGACGATCCACCATATCCCCGGCGATGAAATGCGCACGCAATTCGTCGCTGAAGCCGCACGCGTCCTTCGTTCGGGCGGACTTCTCGTTCTTACCACGTGGAACCTTTGGACGCCGCGGCATATCGGAGTTCTTCTTGCGAATTTCGCCAAGAACATCCTGTGGTGGCGTTCGCCGAGTGACCTCCAAGACGTCGTCCTCGCGCTCGGAAAAAGTCGCCTGCCGCGCTACATCCACGCATTTACCAAAGGCGAGCTCACGGCCCTTCTTGCCAAGAACGGCTTTACCGTTCTTTCCGTCGATACGATCCCTCGCCCGAGCGGGGAAAAAAATATCGTCGTATTGGCAAAGCGAACATCGAAAATGGTGCAGTAAGTACAAGGTCGAACCTTGCCTGCCCGCCCGAAGCTGGGCGCAGACGGGAGCGTCAATTCCTAAGGTTCGACCTTGTACTTAAGAGCCGACATGAAAAAAAACGGCAGAAAAACTGCTTGACGAGAAAAAAGCATCCATGCTACTCTCGCCAAGGATACCGTGAAGAGGAGTGCGTAATGGGAGTGAAAAGTCTCAAAGTGTTGGCTGACGAGGGGAACATCGACGAGTTTTTCGACAAGTTCGCTCTTTTTTGCGAACAAAACGTCCTCACTGTCGTCGGTCGCTGCGAAGGGTACGACGAGACGGCGAAGGAGGGCGAAGTAGCATTCGAGGCGCTGAAAAAAACGTGCCATTCGCTCGTGGAGCAGGGTGTCGACAGTTCATTTGCAATAACGGCGGTCATGACGCTCATCAACGGCTACGCGTTCGGCGAGTTCATGACTGTGATCGGCGCTGGTGTCAAAAAGGCCGAACGAGTACAGGGCGGCCAGTCCGAAGACTAACGTGGTCGAGAAAAAACAGCAGGAGATCCCTGCTGTTTTGTTTTTCACTGCTTCTCCGGAGCCTTTATCGACACCGCCACGAGAGTTTCATCCGCTTTTCGGTAAAGCGTGTGTAGGAAATGCTCCACACGGTCGACCGCACGCTCTCCCGGCAGTGCTTCGAGTTCAAGCGCAACGACGACCGGACGGAAGCGGCGGTCGAACACATTCACATTGAAGTATGCGTTGAGTGCGGGGAACGCGGCCTTGTCCGAAACGAGCGCTCTGCATTTGTCCTTAATCTGGCCGATTTCTTTTCTGATCGCCCCAGCCATGAACACCCAGCGCAGTTCACGCTTCACCGCCGTCTCGTCTTCCGTTTCGTGAGCACCGCCAAGAACGAAAGTGATGCCTTCCCGCTTCGGCGGTGCGACCTTGATGCCGTAAACGAGCGCGAGCGCGTCGGTGACACATTGCTCCGCTTCTTTGACACGGGAATAGCGCATCTCGGGCCCGCGCACGCAAGGGGTCGGAATGAAGTCACGCAAGTACAAAGTGCCGTACCGGTAATGATCCTCTATGAGTTGAATGACATACCGCGGTGTACGAAGAAGGGGGAACTGGCCGAAGGGAGCAAGGTACTCCTCC
>MHLS01000044.1:1032-2049 GCA_001819095.1 Candidatus Lloydbacteria bacterium RIFCSPLOWO2_02_FULL_54_12 | reverse complement strand
AAAAAGGCAAGAACTCCGGATTCGGGACCGGAGCTTTTTGAAATACGAGGTCGGACCTTGGGCATCAATTCTTAAGGTCCGACCTCGTATTTGGAGAGACTTTGAAACACAGATTACGCAAAATCCTCCGGGGTGAACACTACCGTTGCACCCTGACCGAGCGATCCGGCAATGATCTTTTCCGCAACCTTCTTCTCGACGACATCCTGCACCGCACGCGTCATCGGACGAGCCCCAAAATCGGGATCAACGCCGTGCGCGATCACCGCGTCAATCACCGCGTCGTTCAGCATCAGGTTGATATTCTGCTCCAAAAGACGGCGGCGCAGTTTCTCAAGCATGAGGCGGGCGATCCGCTTGTAGTCCTCCATGGTGAGCGTGTGAAAAAGAATGATCCCGTCGAAGCGGTTGAACAATTCTGGCTTTATCTTTCCCGCCGCGATGATGCGGTCGATGATGGATTTCTTCACCGCCTCGAGATCGCTCCCCTCGCGTACCGCCTCACGGATCTCGTTCGCACCCGCATTCGACGTCGCAATGAAGATCGTATTGCGCGCATTCACCTTTTTTCCTTTCCCGTCGTGAAAAACGCCTTCGTCGAGCACCTGGAGAAATAGGTCGAGCACTTTGACGTTTGCCTTCTCGAATTCATCGAGGAGAAGCACGCCGTACGGGTGCTCCTTGAGGAGAAGCGGGAGCGCGCCCGTAGCGCCCTCCCCGCCGCCTAAGATGCGCGCAAGACCGTCTTCGCCCTGATATTCGCTCATATCAAGGCGCGACAGGGCATTCTCGTTCCCAAAGAACACCGTCGCTAGAGCCTTCGCGGTCTCCGTCTTCCCTACGCCGGTCGGACCAAGAAAAAGGAAGGTGCCGATAGGACGGCTCATGTTGCGCACACCGGCGCGCGAACGCCGCATCGCGTCCGCAATAACGACAAGCGCTTGTTCCTGTCCCACCACGAGTTCTTTCATGAGCTTTTCGAGATTGAGGAGCTTCTCGCGTTCGTCGCCCTGTATC
>MHLS01000044.1:247-1019 GCA_001819095.1 Candidatus Lloydbacteria bacterium RIFCSPLOWO2_02_FULL_54_12 | reverse complement strand
CCTCTTCACGAGCGTAACCCCTTTCGCAAGCGAAGCGGGAGTAAGTTCGATTAAAAGGTCGACTGCCTTGTCGGGCATCACGCCGTCGCTCATGTACTGGTCGGCACTCCGGAGCACTTCGACAATGGCGGGATAGGTGAAGAAGATGCGGTTCTTCTTCTCGAGCGTCTCCGCCGTGTCCTCGAGTATGCGCAGGAGTGATGCTTCCGCAGGTTCAGTAAGAAGCACCTTCTCAAAGCGGTGCATGATCGCACTGTCAGGCTCGATTATGTCATGGAAGCGCCCGTTGTCGGCGATCGCAATGACCTGGACCGCATTTCCCGCAAGATAGGGATTGAGGATGGCCATGACGTCCGCGTCGAGCGAGCGTGAGCTTTGGAGAAAACCGGGGAAGTTGTCGATGACCAAGATGATATTCCCGGCCTTGACCGCATCGTTCATGGCCTTGATAAGCGTCATCTCGAGCTCCTGTTTCGTATGCATGTTCGCGATGAATGCTTCTCCGTCGAAAAGCACGACCCGCTTATGGAGTAGCGCCTCGTTGGTGTAGCCGTTCGCAACGTCGCGCGCGAAGTCAACGACCACGTCCATCGTTCCCGCCCCCTCTTCGCCGACCAGAATGGCGTTCGCCTCTTTGGAGCGTGAAAGAATGACCTCGAGTTGTTTGATCTCTTCACTTCCGTTCACGAAGCGAAAACTGGGGCCGCCACCCTGTACGAGTTTTGTCAGGTCGCGGCTATACCTCATGAGCGCGTAGGCACCTCCGTATGAA
>MHLS01000044.1:0-239 GCA_001819095.1 Candidatus Lloydbacteria bacterium RIFCSPLOWO2_02_FULL_54_12 | reverse complement strand
GCCGAGAGGCGAAACGGTGCCCAGCGCGACCTTGCCCCAGAAACGCTCACGCTGTTTCTTTCCCTTGATCATGCGCTCCACCCACTCCGAGGCGCCGAGCAGTTCACGCTCACGAATACCCAACTCGAACAGGTACTGATAAAAATCCGGATCGGTCGCGATGAGTTTTTGGCAAAGATCCGACAAGGTGAATACGCTAAGGAGTTCACCGGTCCGCTGGCGGTAGTCGATGACCCCTT
>MHLS01000043.1:1875-6541 GCA_001819095.1 Candidatus Lloydbacteria bacterium RIFCSPLOWO2_02_FULL_54_12 | reverse complement strand
AACTCTTATCAGTCAGTTGAACGAGCGGGCGGAATAATTTTTCAATAGGGCCTCCGATATGCATATGCCCATGGTAAGGGTTCTCGATGCCGCGTTTCATGTCGCGCCACGCTCCGATCAATTTCCACAACACACTTATATTGATGACTCCGATCAATATGAGAAAGAGCGATGAGACGCTTGCGCCAAGTACGAAGCCGATGGTTTTCCATGATGCGATGTTCGTCTCCGCCATCGGCGCAAAGAAGATGATGAGGATGGTGAGGAGAAAAACGATTGTCGAATGTCCGAGCGAGAAAAATACCCCGACACCGACCGAAGGCTTCCCGCGGTAGAGGAGCCGCCGCGTCACGTTGTCGATCGCCGCGATGTGGTCCGCGTCCATGGCGTGTCGAAAGCCGAATCCCCACGCAAGCATGGCAAGTCCGGAAAGGACTGGGTATGATCGTGCGAGGAGGATCACCACCACACCGACTCCTGTGTTCAGGAGGACAAGCAAGGCCAAAAGTGTGGCCCCGCGTTTGACCGAAGGCTGGGCATTTTGCCCGAACAATTTTGCCACAATGGAGTCCATGTGGGCATTGTAGCATCGAATTTTGCAAAAGACCGAAAACCGCCCACAACAGAACATCCTTATAAACTGGAGTTTGTAAGGATGTTCCTGTATGATGTGTGAATGGGAAAGATGAAGACAGCGAAGCAAATGGAGCGGCACCTGAAGGAGATGGCGAACCACTACCGCATTGAGATATTGCTTTTGATTGCCGAGCGCAATGCGATAACGCTCGAGGGTATCGTGAGAGAGATCGGAGCGAACGCAAAAACCTTGGGCGAGCACACGAGGCGCCTCTATCAGGCTGGGCTGGTAAATAAGAGGTACAAGGGCAAGTTCGTCGAGCACACGTTGTCGCCGTACGGAAAAACTTTTGTCAGTTTCCTAAGGTTGTTTCAGCGTGTTTAATGATCTGCTACTGCAATCCGCCACCGTTTCGTCCGCCTCTCAAAAACACATCCTTACAAACTCCAGTTTATAAGGATGTGTTTGGTGTGGCGTTGATGGGGTTGGTGGAGTCAGTTGAAGTCGGAGAATGTGTCACCTCGGAAATGAAGTCGGGGTGGTGCCCACGCATTCAATTCGCGCCTCTTGACACCACCATTTTCCCGCATAGGATAGGGTCTAATGAAAAACACACTCCTCGCGGTAGCGTTCCTCATTTCGTCCGCTCTCCCGATCCACGCTCTCGCCACTACCTATTTCTCTGGCGAGATCGCGGGCGCCGTCACGTGGACCAAGGAGGAGGGTCCGTATGTCGTTGGCTACGTGACCATTCCCTCCGGCGCTTCGCTCACCATCCTTCCGGGCACGATCGTCAAAGTGCGCGCAAAAGAAGAAAGTTGGCCGATTTTGGTAGGGGGCACACTCACGGTTGGTATTCCGGAAAGTAACGAGCCTGTCGTCTTCACGTCCATAAAAGACGACTTCGCTGGTGGCGACACGAATGGCGATGGCGATGCCACGCTTCCTCATGCGGGCGATTGGCGAAGTATTACCATTGAACCAGGTGGTATAGCATCCATTACACGAGCAGTTTTTCGTTACGGCGGCGCGGACACCGGCTACGATTACCGATGCATCGGTCCTTGCGGATATAGATATTTCACACAGAGCCAGCTTTTCAATCACGGCGGCACGCTCGTGGTCGACGCGTCATCTTTCGAGCACACCCTCTTCACGCACATCGAACAATCCGCAGGTTCATCGACCATCACAGGAAGTGATCTTATCGGCGCATCGCTGGCGCTCAATGCATCGGGTGGCTCCCTCACGCTCTCGCGCAATCACTTTTTCTCGAACACGAGAGGGTTCAACATCACACGCACCGCGCTCACGCTCACAAGCAACATCTTCATCGAGACTCCGATGAATGATCTCGACCTGAATGCAACCTCCATCTCCGACGGACAAAACAGCACCGCGAGGACGACTACCGATGCTGGCGAAACAAGCGCCACCGCGCTTCGCGTCAGCGGAGTGATTGACGGCAGAGCGGTCACCCTCATTCGCGACGGCTTCGTCTACGTTTTGGCGGGCGTGAGCATTGCCCCAACCGGCGCGCTCACGATAGCCCCCGGCGCGATCGTGAAGATGCACCCCAGCGCTCAACTCACGGTGTATGGCGCGCTCACTGTCGGGGACAGTGCATCACCCTTGTGGACATTTGTCACCTCGTTTCGTGACGACGAGTGGGGTGGCGACACGAACGGCGACGGCAGCGCGACTGGGCCAGCTCAAGGTGACTGGGCGAACATCACTGTGGAGTCTGGCGGCATTGCCTCTATCGCTCGCACCACATTTCGTTACGGCGGCGCGGACACCGGCTACGAATATCGCTGCATCGGTCCTTGCGGATATAGATATTCCACACAGAGCCAGCTTTTCAATCACGGCGGTGAGCTCGAGGTCGACAGCGGGCGATTTTCCTCTGCGCGATCTGCCATCGACACGCGCGGCGGAGAAACAATTATCACACGCACCGATCTTACCGGTACGACGCAAGGCACGCTCCTGCTCTCCCTCGGCACACTCACGATGGAATGGTCGAGCGTCCACGATATCGCTTCCGGCACGGTGGGGTTCAATGTATTTGGCATCGGTGTGAAGACCGCAAACGTGATCGGCAACTGGTGGGGGAGCGCGACCGGCCCGACACATACAGAAAACGCCAGCGGCACGGGCGCGCTCATTGATGGCGAAGCGTCATACATCCCATGGCTCACCGAACCGCCCGACCTTGCATCACCCGTCTTCATCGCCCCAGCAACAACGACAATTCCCGCCCGCCTCTGCACCGAAAACTGCGTGCTGCAATGCACAATAAACTGCAACTCCAGCGTCCTCTTCCTGCCGGGCATCGAAGCGAGCCGGTTGTATCGTCCCGATTATAGCGGCGGGACCGATCAACTCTGGGAACCAAATGCACAAAGCGACGTGACTGATCTTTTCCTCACTGATGCGGGCAAAAGTGTGCGTAATGATATTTATACAAAAGACGTTGTTGACGAGATCAATATTTCACCGCTCGGACAAAGCAACATTTACAAATCTTTTCTCGCCGATCTCGATACGTGGAAGAACGACGACCATCTCATCGCCGATTACGCCGCGATACCCTACGACTGGCGGCTTTCACTCGCCGACATCCTGAAGAGCGGACATGATATCAACGGTCGGATCTATTATTCCGGTGATAATGCCGCAACAACGACACCGTTTATCATTCAAGAATTGCGCCGCCTTGCCGCGAGTTCGCGCACAGGAAAAGTGACGATCATCGCGCATTCGAATGGCGGCTTACTCGCAAAAGCGCTCACCAAGGAGCTCGGCGACGCCCTTGCCGCACTGCTTATCGACAAGATCATTTTTGTCGCCGTTCCTCAACTCGGCGCCCCGATGGCTGTTGGCGCGCTGCTCCACGGCTATGAACAAGGACTCCCCAAAGATTGGTTCCCGCTCGTTCTCATCCCGAAAACCGCTCGGACATTCGCCAGCACGTCGCCTATGGCGTACCACCTGCTTCCGTCGGCTGCGTATTTTAGCGGCGAAGGAGCGGCCGTTCGCACGCCGCTCGTTACCTTTGACGATGGCGTGCTGACACAGCCCTTTATTGATGCGTATGGCCGCGCGATCGGAAATCCCACCGAACTCCACAATTTTCTCATTGGAAGCGAAGGAAGGATTGCGCCCGCTCCTTCCGACATTAAGAGCCCGAGCGTACTCAATTCGACACTTCTTGCGTATGGAGAAGGCGTACACCAAGACCTCGATGACAACTGGACGCCCCCGGCATCGATACCCATTCACCAGATCGCGGGATGGGGCGAAGACACGCTCTCCGGTATTCGTTACTGGACGGGGAGCGAGTGCATAGTCGTTGCCGCACGATGTGTTGAGTATCGCCCCAAACTTGAGTACACCCCCCTAGAAGTGGTTGACGGCGACGGCACTGTTGTTGTTCCCAGCGCGCTTGCGATGAGTACCAGCACGGCGAATGTTTCGCGATATTGGGTGAATTTGAGAGACTATGGCGCGAGTGGATTTTTAAATTCCACCATTAATCGCAAACACGCAGACATTCTCGAGGTTCCTGAACTTCGCACTCTCACAAAAAATATTCTTACCAATTCTTCCAACCCATCTTTCGAATTCATCTCTACAACACAACCCACCGCACTACTTGACGATGACCGCCTCCGCTTCACACTCCACTCGCCTCTTAATCTTTCTGCCACGGACACCAATGGCGGCGTGGTAGATTCCGCCACCTCGACAATCCCCGGAAGCCGATACAAGCGCTACGGCGAGGTTCAAGTGCTTTCACTCCCTCTTCATACTCCCATCACGCTTCATCTCGATGGTTATGCCAGCGGTTCTTTTACGCTCGATATTCAAGAAATAGACAGCAACAACAACACAATTTCCTCCACAACCATTCTTGCAATTCCTTCCTCAACCAGCACCGAGGCAACGATGTCTTTCCCCGATGGCACGCTCGCAAACGCCTCGCCGCTTGTAGTGGATTACGACGGCGACACAATAACTGACTTTTCGCTCACGCCTGTTATCGGCGAAATCGTCACCCTTCCCGCCGACACTACTCCGCCCGAA
>MHLS01000043.1:1730-1809 GCA_001819095.1 Candidatus Lloydbacteria bacterium RIFCSPLOWO2_02_FULL_54_12 | reverse complement strand
CCCGCCGTCTTCTCAACAACCACATACCCCGTCTTAAGGAAAAACCAGAAGGAGCGGAGGGGCATCGCCACAACGACCA
>MHLS01000043.1:0-1512 GCA_001819095.1 Candidatus Lloydbacteria bacterium RIFCSPLOWO2_02_FULL_54_12 | reverse complement strand
GTCACGATGCTCATGACGAAACCTGCAGACCTTGATGACCGCGATGATGGCGACGACGTGGATGCGCGACAGACCAAGCAGAGGTTGCCGGGAATGGTAGTGCCGGGATTTGTGACGAACAATGGAATAGTCAGTGTGAATTATTAGATGAGTTCTGTGTTTATGAAAAACTTGCTGACAAAAAAGAGCGTTTTGGCTACATCGGCGTTGATTTTTGGAGTTGCAATTATTCTTGATCAAATTGGCATAGAGCGATCATGCCCCACACTCTTTTGCCTGGCAACACTTGACGTGTACTTCTCCATTTCGTTCGTTGTCATTCCAACCTTTATTTTTTCCCTCATCACCTACAAAATGCGCGAGGAAGTCTTTCGTGCATGGTGGAATTTCGCACGCTGGTTCGCGCCAGTAATCATTGTAGTTACGGTCTTGCAAAGCATGCAGGGTGGTGGAGGCGGGCTTGGTATCGGTGGCGCAATATCCGGCGGATTCGACCGGCTCGTCCTCGGCATTTTCTACGCAATTTTCATCGGCGTCTCCCTCTGGAAAATTTTTCGAAAATACAGCGAATTGAAACACGAAGACAAATAGCTCCCCCCTCATCATCGCCTATAAATCCCTGCAGTTGCGGAAAAAGCATCTCCTCACTAAACCGAGTAACGTTGTCATTGCGAGGCCTTTAGGCCGTGGCAATCCAGAGAAATTGCATAAAGAATTACCGGATTGCCTCGCTCTGCTCGCAATGACAGTGGGCTTGCGTAAAACATCACACTCGGAGTTGTGAGCTGATACCAGAAAAAGGATTGACGATAAATACGGCGCATGGTTCCGCCCCCTAATGCGCCCCGCCAAGATCCTCCCATGGAGCCGGAAGGCACAAAAATCTCTCTTTTTAAGGGTCGAGAAGTTCGCAAAATTCTCCATCAAGGAGAATGGTGGTTTGTCGTTAATGATATTATCGAAACATTAACCGACTCGCGTGATCCGTCGCAGTATTTCAAGCGGCTCAAGGAGAGAGATGAAGAGTTGGCAAAATTGACTGACAAAGGAGGGGTACAATGTGTACCACCACTTATCTTATGCTGGATACTAAAACTCCGGGAGGGATACAAAAGGCCTATTGTTGGCACACCGAAGGCGTTTTTCGCCTTATTCAATCAATCCCGTCCCCCAAAGCCGAGCCATTCAAGCGTTGGTTGGCAAAAGTCGGCTACGAACGAGTGCGGGAGATAGAAAATCCGGAGTTAGCCACCAAAAGGACGCGAATGCTCTACAAACTCAAGGGGTATAGTCCGGACTGGATAGAGAAACGCATGCGCGGTATCGCGATTCGCGAGGAACCCACGGATGAGTGGAAAGGGCGCGGGGCGAGGGAGGACAAGGACTACGAACTCCTGACGGCGGAAATTTCCAAGGCGACGCTTGGTGTAACACCCAGTGAGTACAAAAAACTCAAAGGACTGAAACGAGAGAACTTGCGTGATCACATAGACGACTTTGTTTTCTTATGAG
>MHLS01000042.1:17712-21915 GCA_001819095.1 Candidatus Lloydbacteria bacterium RIFCSPLOWO2_02_FULL_54_12 | reverse complement strand
CTAGAAAATATCTGTTTTATGGCTCAGTGGCAAGGTGAAACATTCAAAACAAACCGGTGATTTTGGGTATTATCCCTACTTTTTGAAGTAATGCGCCCTCTCCTCCAGAGGAACGCAACTGTTTTGGCGCGAATTTTATCAAGATTAAGACTTGACAAAAAACTAAGCTGCGCGCACCAATAAAGCCCTCGCGAAGAGGGCTTGTTATGCGAAAATATTTAACGTTGTTTTGTGTATTGCGCCGCGTAGTGTGCGTAAGACGGGTCTCTACTCGAAATAACGCGGAGTACATAATGGGCAATCTCAAGCCGATACTTCCAGCTCGGACTGCCATTCCCACAATCGGCCTTAATAAACGCGCTGGTCTTTGGATTGTCTTTCACGCCGCAGACTCGACCGTCACTGAGCACAATGAGGTCTCCTTTTTGAGCTAAAAACAATGCTTCCGCCGTGTACCTTCGTTGTTCGTATTGCTCGACAGTTACTCGTTCTCCTTCACATCCGAAAAGCATAAAGGCCGACGAGACAAAAATTACTGAAGCGAGCATCAAAGATACTTTCACTGGGTACTCCTTCGCAGTTTATACTCCGATGCTGATACTCTACTACTGCTCGAAAATTGTCAAGTTGGGACGCATTAGAAAAACGCGGGCAAATAGAGGAGCACCATGGAGATGATGACCATGAAGCCGACGACCCACCAGACGATCTGGACCCACTTATTCTGTTTTTTGTTTCGGAGAAATAGCATACGAATAAGTCACTAGATACTAGTCGCTAGGCACTGGAAGCATAGTATACTATAGAGTATGGGCCGAATGCTAGATATCCGTGAGCGGACACGACTGCGCCGTTTGCTCTACGCAAAACCGACGATTATCCTGCTCGCCTTTCTTGTTGCGCTCCTCTCCCATGGTGCGTGGGGGGTGTATCAAAAGAGCAAGGAGGCGATGGCGAAACAAGAAAAGGCAGAAAAAGAGCTCGCCGGACTCCTCGCGAGAGAACAGGAACTCAAAGGGGACATCGCACGCCTTTCGAGCGAGGAAGGTGTCGAGGAAGAGATACGCGAACGGTTTATGGTTGCGAAAGAGGGCGAAAAAGTTATGATTATCACCGACCCCGATAAGGATGCGGTCCACACGGTCACCGTCAACGACGAGCCGCCGACTTTTGTGGAAAAGATGATGGGCGCGGTCGGGTTTGGGGGTGAATGAGAGCGCGGGTATGGTTTAGTGGCAGAACACTTGCTTCCCAAGCAAGGGATCGGGGTTCGATTCCCCGTACCCGCATTCGACAAAGGGCATACATCGTCAAGGCTGTTCCCTTGATGGTATAATAGGAACACATGGAACAGTCGTCACTTAACACCTACGCGGCGGAACGTTTGAAGACGGGAGTCTCACCCGATGCGCTCAAACAAAATTTACTGTCAGTCGGGTGGTCGGAAGAAGAAGCGGGTGCGGCGATCGTTGCGGGACTTGTTGCAAGCGGTGTCCCGACACCCGGGAAGGGCGCGCGCTCGGGGGGAGGAAAGTTGTCTTCGACGGTCGAAGTGGTGCTCAACTTCTTTTCTTTCATTACACTGTGCATCGTCGCAACCTCGCTCGGCGTCCTCTATTACCAAGTCATCAATCACTATTTCCCCGACCCGCTCATCGTGAGTTACGGAGGAATCGACGTGTCCTCCGAGGCGATACACTATGCCATCGCCGCGCTTCTCATCACGTTCCCCATCTATGTCGCCGCGATCCGTCTTTGGTTCAAGCGATTCCGTGAGGACGAAGAGAAGGTTGAAACGAGACTCACGAAGTGGCTGACGTATCTGGTACTCCTTGTGACGGCGGTCACCATACTGGGCGACCTCATCGTTGCGGTTTTTTATTTTCTCCAAGGCGAGGTCACCGCACGCTTCTTTCTCAAGGCGCTCACCATTCTTGCGATTGCGGGAACCACCTTCGGTTTCTATTTCCTCGAACGCAAGAAGATCCAATATCGGAAGGACATCCCGAGGAACATCTTCCAATCAATCGGATGGGCGACGCTTTGCATGGTCATTCTCGCTATCGCCCTCGGATTTGCCGTCGGCGGCTCTCCCGACACGGCTCGGAAACAAGGCCTCGACACCCAGCGCACGAACGACCTTCGGGAGATCGCCAACTGTGTCGCCAACTTCGGTGCGAGCCAGAACCGGCTTCCGGAGACCATCGGCGAACTTTCAGAAAGCGGCCGGTATGCGTACTGCTCGGGGAGGACCCTTGACCCCGAAACCGGCGTGCAGTACGAGTATCGCGTTGTATCTTCCGGTATGGTGACTGCAGGCGTGCTGGAGGGGGAATTCGAGCTTTGCGCGACATTTACGACGGATTCAGGAGAAATGATCTCGACGGAGAAAACCTACGTCAACATGGAAAAGGACAAGTGGGCTACCCACGAGTCGGGTCGTGAGTGCGACACGGAGAGTGCCATTCTTGAGAACAACACGGGAAAGCCCGCCCCATATCCCGTGATGTACGAAACGTCGGCCCCCGTCCCTCCGCCGATGGCGATCTAAAGACACGACGCCCTCGAGTGCGGTGTTTGTCCATGGTATACTTTCACGTACGAATAATTGATTAGCCGCTAACTCACAAGAACATGAAACCCGTTTCAATTTACACGACACAGACATGCGGTTACTGCAAGATGGCGAAGGAATTCTTTCAGAAAAACAACGTTGAGTTTCAGGAGTTTGACGTCGGAACGGATCTTGAAAAACGCAAAGAAATGATCGACAAAAGCGGACAGATGGGCGTGCCGGTCATCATGGTGGGTGAGGACATGATCGTCGGATTCAACAAACCGAAACTCGAAGGACTCCTCAATATCCTCGCGGTTGCGTAGGGAACAAAATAAATACCCCGCACGGGGTTTTTGTTCGCATTCATCAATACAGAACAAGGGCGTTGAATAAACGGCTTGTTTGGTATATACTGATGGCATATGGCAAAACGTCTTTCCCAGACGGAAGTTCGGCGCATCATAGACCTGCGAAAAATTGGACACAGTTTAAACGAAATTCGCAGATTAACCGGTCATAGCAATAGCACGGTTTTGCGGTATATTGCCGAAATTGTAGTTCTTCCCGAATACAGAAAACAGTTGCGTGAAAAACAAGGAGGGAGTATTCTCAAGGCGAAAAGAAATTGGAAAAATGCTCAACACGAGGCATCAATTTTGATAACTCGCCCATCAAGAAAAGATCGACTTCTTGTTCTGGCATCGTTGTATTGGGGAGAGGGTACAAAGAGTGAGTTAAATTTATTAAACACTGATCCAAGTCTGATTAAAGTCTATGTTCGGTGCCTCAAGGAGTTGGGGATTGATAAATCAGACTTGCGTGTCAGTATACGTACTTATGAGGACCTAGACAGGGATACGGTGATTACCCACTGGGCTAGGGTTGTAGGAATCCCAAAGAAAAAGATTTTAAATGTTGATGTGTTAAAGGGAAGGAAAAAAGGTAAACTAAAATATGGCATGTGTCGTGTTCGTGTGACTAAAGGCG
The DNA here is from genome assembly GCA_001819095.1 of Candidatus Lloydbacteria bacterium RIFCSPLOWO2_02_FULL_54_12. GTDB lineage: Bacteria > Patescibacteriota > Minisyncoccia > Phycocordibacterales > UBA6899 > MHLP01. The sequence goes on along the minus strand of MHLS01000042.1, from coordinate 18,371 downwards.
CCAGACACTTTAAGTTAATAATGTCATTAATTGAAGAAATAAGGCGAAAATTTCAGTAATCCGCGCTCTCGTAGTTCAATGGATAGAACGGCTCACTCCTAACGAGCTGATACAGGTTCGATTCCTGTCGAGGGCACAATCTGTTGTCAGTTTCACGCCTGCGTGTTAGCGTAAAAAGAGAAAAGTTTTCTCACGAGAGGATCTTGTCATGCAAGCGAAGACTTTCGCCGTTGTTTGTTTTGCGCTACTTTCCCTCGCGCTCCTCGCTCCGCACCCCGCTCTTGCCGGGCCGGTCGAGTCATCAGTCTGGATCGAGGTCGAACGCGCGGACGGTGTTTTCTTCAAAGGACACCGTCTTCCGCGCGAGGGCATTGGTGCGGGGGTTATGTTGTTTTCGCGCGAAGTCGTGACGGCGGCGCACGTTGTTTTCGGTGCGAACAAAGTGAGCGTGGCGGGCGGCAACGGCCCCCCCCATTGCGGCAAAGATCGTCAGCATCGACGAGAATATCGACGTTGCGGTCCTCGAACTCGAACGACCCCGACCATTCCTTGCGGCGATTCGCAAAGATGCGGTCGTCGTCGGTGAGAGAGTGAGCGTTGTAGAGCGTCCTGTCGAGCCGAACACACCAACACTTTCCTACGGCGTCGTTGGCACGACC
>MHLS01000042.1:0-17702 GCA_001819095.1 Candidatus Lloydbacteria bacterium RIFCSPLOWO2_02_FULL_54_12 | reverse complement strand
GGTGGAGGCCTTTTTGACCGCAATGGTGCATTGGTCGGCATCATCATTCGGATCGATGGCACTTTGGGGTACTTGAGCGCGCTCCCGATCACCGAGTTCTGCGCACGCCTTGCCCGATGCGGCTCGGGCGCTCGATAGCAATGCGATACTACAGGGGAGTACCACCCCTGTTTTTCTTTGGATGAGAAATGCTACAATAGACAGATGGCAAGTGAACAAGAGAAACTCGACGAATTGCTCGATCTTACGCGCGAGAACAACAAGGTCCTGCGGAAGATGCATCGGGGTATGGTTTGGAGCCAGATCTTCACCTTCCTCTATTGGCTGGTCATACTCGGGGCGATGGGGGCGTCGTATTATTACCTCCAACCGTATATCACGAAGTACTGGGGCCTTTATCAGTCTACCGTGAGCGCATTGGAAGAGATTAAAGAGACCGGCAGTACGCTCACGAACGACCTCGACGGTCTTATTGAAAAAACTCGCTAGTGTGCTATAACAGAAAAGCAAGTTTTTTGGGAAGTTTTTAGTTGCTCGGGTAGCTCAGTTGGTAGAGCGTCCGCCTGAAGAGCGGTAGGTCGCCGGTTCGACCCCGGCCCCGAGCACTTGTTCGATTGAAAAACCGCCCTGTGAGGTGACGACCTTGTCTATCTCACGGGGCGGGGGAGAGTTATCTTTGCCGAGTTGCTCGAGAGGGAACTTTTTGCAGAGCCCGTTTGGGAATATAAGTCTCGAGTGTCGCTCTTTGTTTTTTTGTGAATTTCTTCCAAAGTACCCGTTCGACCTCTCGAATGGTTTCTTCCTCCGCGTCGGGAAACAAGAGATGCGAAAGTTCGTGGATGAGGGTCTTCAAGCGCTCACTTTTGGAGAGCGTTGCGTTGATACAAAGAGGCCATCCGCGTAGTCCGAAACCGTCCAGAGGTTCGCCGTCCCTCGGGTCTTTAAGGTTGTTTACAAGGCAGACGCGCACAGTTTTAAGACGTCGAAGAAATCTTCCGAATACTTCGTCCCTGTCTTCCGGCCAGACCACTCTATCGCCGACCAGATTCCAAACCCGCACTTTTTTCATTTTCAGTGGCACCCTGCTCGGTTCTGTGTAACAAACAAACATGGAACACAAAGTGAGTCAAGTTGGTCAAGGAAGATGACAAAGGTTGTTTTGTATACTGTCTAACCTCACATACTTGACCGTAACGGGAAAATGACGACAATGACGTCAGAAGATTTTGTATCGGAGTTCACGTGGACCCGCAACACATAGAAAGACAGTACTTGGTCTACCTTGCCTGCGCGATCACCGGACTGTCTTTCGAGGACGCGACCGGTTGGTATCGGAAGGTTGAGAAGGCGTTTCCGAAGCATCTGATCGCACTCAAGCCCCTTCGTGGTGTTGAGCAGCTACGGGGTGAACGTGTGCTCAAGGAAGAGTACCGCGAGCATCCGCTCTCAACGCCCAAGGGCATTGTCATGCGCTGTTATAACGATGTCGACCGCGCAGACGGCCTTTTGGTGAACTTGCTCAAGGCGAAGCGGGTGTCGAGGGGCACATGCGGCGAGGTCGGCCGGGCGGCCTTCAAGAAACCCATTGTTGTCGTCATGCGCAAAGGAAACCCGCATTGGGGAGACCCGATGATGCACGAGCCCACGATCGTGGTCCCGACGCTTGAACTGGGGATACGGACCGTCATTGAACTCGTTTCCCCGGTATAACAAAGTCCGCCTCAGGCGGATTTTTCATTGGTGTGTAATATCCAGCGACTCTGTCGCGGGGATACACTAAAGTCAGCATCGGCGGCGGCCGATTCTTCTTCCAAAAAAACACCCCCGGTACCGCGTGCCGAATACCCCGTCGGCCTACCCTCGGGTAAGGACACGCGGTGTGTTTTATTAACGATCTTCCGTGAGGAATGTTTGGCCGGTGTGCTACTGGTGGACGCCATTCGGCACTGCGGTAAGCCGCGGTGATAAGTGGCGTCATAAAAATAGTGACGGCGGAGCCGTCTCTCTTTCCAGAAAAAACGCCCCGATACCGCCCGCGAGTACTCCGTTCGCTTGCGGCGGTGTGGGGTGGGCGGCCGTTTTTACTCGATCGATTTCACTTTCAGTTCTTGAGTCTTTGAAAAATCCAATTTTGGAAGCCGAATGACAAGCAATCCGTATTTCTCCACCGCTTCCGCGCCGTCGGTATCGATCTCGAAGGGAAGTGGGATCTCTCGCGAAAAAGGACCCCAATAAAGTTCCTGTTCAAGGCGGTGTTCTTCCGGTATCCCTTCCGGCGCGACACGCTTTCCTTTGATGGTGACCATCTCACGGGTGATCGCGATGTGGAGATTCTCGGGGGTCACTCCGGCGATCATGCTCTGGATGATGAGCTCGTTATCCGATTCATACATGTCGATCGCAAGACCGGCCTCTTCTTCGTCCGCTGTCTCTTCCGCTTGTTCCGGTTCAACGGCATCTTCATCAACGGTCGTCTCCGAGTTCTCGGAACGTTGTTCCTCGGCGGATACTGCATCGGCGACAGATGTCACGCCCGTGTTGTCGATGCGTGACGACCACGGTTTTTCGCTCAACACATTTCCTCCCGAACGTTCGTTCTCCGACCCCCCCTCTCCCACAACGCGGGTTCCGGTCAAGCGCTCAAGAAACGACGGCTTTCTTTCTTTCATAGAAATTTATTTTAAAGAAGGAATAGTAACGCCCGTGTGAGGATATTCGACGTGACTGCGCGGTGCCATACGTTTGATCTTTTCACAGACTAAGAGTATCCCGATGATAAGCACCCAAAGAATGATGAAGACCCCGTACAGTAGACGCCCTTCACTTGCAATTATAGAAAAGTTAAAGAGGGTGTGCAACAAGACCGCTACACCAAGGGCCAGAATGCCGCTCGTGACCCGCAGGGCACTCTTTTTGTAGAACGTGAGGGCGAGTACCACTCCGACGAGTCCGCTTGCGCCGACGTGAAGCAGGGTCGCGCCGATGAACCGAAAGTTCGAAAGCCGGAGCGTTCCCAGTGTGTCGCCGACACCGAGCGGGCTGAAAAGAAAAAGGGCATTCTCAAGCGCCGCGAAGCCAAGCGCGATCGTGACGAGGTAGATCACGCCGTCGATAGGTTCATCGAAATATTTCGTGCGCAGAGCGACCAGATAGATACCGCCGAACTTGAGCGCCTCTTCGACGAATGCCCACAGGGAAAGCAGGACGAATTTTCCGACGACCAGATGCTCGATGATATATTTTTCGGTAGGGAATGCGATGATCGTTGCAAGCATGCCGACGATGAATGAAAGGATAAGGAGGCCGCGCGGTTCCGGATGCAGTTTGTCTTCTTTGAGCCAGAACCAAAGCCAAAATGTCGCAGGGAGCACACCACCCAAGAGTGCGATGAAGAGCATCCCCGGCGACATGGCAGTATCAACGGACATAGGGTGTGATGATGAGCGGTGCTTTTCGGTTCGGAAGCGACTGCCAGATCTCTTCTGTGATGAAGGGCATGAAGGGGTGGAGCAGTACGAGGCTCGACTCTAAAAGCCGATAGAGCGTGTATTGCGCCGAGCGTTTGTCGTTTGGGTCCTCTCCCGAAAGCCGTGGCTTGCTCTCTTCGAGTATCTTGTCCGCTAGTGTGTGCCAAATATAGTGGTAGATCTTTTCGCCGGCGATATAAAAGCGGTACCGCTCGATGTCTTCGGTGACGTCTTTTGCGATTGCGGTGAGCTCGTTCAGTGCGGCACGGTCACTTTCGCTAAGCGGGGCCGGCTCGCTCTGGTCTACGCCGTCGATCGCAAAGAGGACGAAGCGCGCAACGTTCCAGAGTTTGTTCGCGAAATGTTTGTATGCCTTCACCTTGTCCTCGGAAATGCGGGTGTCGGTGCCGGGCGTGTTTCCGACGATGAGCGCCATGCGGCCGGCATCCGCGCCGAACTTCTTTGCGATGTCGATGGGGTCGATCCCGTTCCCGAGCGATTTGGACATTTTTCGCCCCTCTCCGTCACGGACGGTTCCGTGAAGATAGACGGTATGGAAGGGTGCGACACCTAGCCCATACCCGCTCATGAGGATCATCCGCGCGATCCAGAAGAAGAGTATCTCGTGGCCTGTTTCGAGCACTGCGGTCGGGTGATACAGTGCAAGGTCCTTCGTATGCTCGGGCCAGCCGAGCGCGGAAAAAGTCCAAAGTCCGGAGGAGAACCATGTGTCGAGCGTGTCGGGGTCCTGCTCCCAGCCGGCTCCTTCCGGTGCAGTTACTCCCGCGTGGACTTCTTTGTCCTTGTACCAGACGGGAATACGGTGACCGTACCAGATCTGCCGCGAGATGCACCAGTCGCGCAGGTTGTCGATCCAATGGAAGTAGGTCTTGTCGAAGTGGTCCGGAATGATCTTCGTGTCACCGTTCGCGACAACCTTGCGCATGATCTCCTTCAGTGTGGTCGTTGTTCCCGACGGGATTCCCGTGATCGTTGAGAGGGGTAGAGTGAATTCCTTGTTTACCGCCACAAACCACTGTTTCATGATCTGCGGCTCAATAAGTCCTCCGGTTCGTTCAGCTGTGGCAACGTTGTGCGTATACGTCTCCTCCTTTACGACGAGGCTCTTGCTACGCATTTTCTCCACAATGAGAGCACGAGCGTCGCTGATCTTTTTTCCCGCAAACTCACCGGCTACGGGGAGGAGTTTCCCGTAAATATCAATAATCTGTTCTTTGTCGAGGTTGTGTCGCTCGGCGATCTCAAAGTCGACCATGCTATGCCATGGAGTAATGGTCATGACCCCTGTACCGAATGCCATGTCGATGGACGTATCTTTTATTACCGTTGCAGTAATGGGGCCGTTAATCCACTCGAGCGGGAACGTATCACCGTCCTTATATTTTTTATAGCGCGCGTCGTCCGGATGAATGACCACATACTTGTCACCAAACTTTGTTTCAGGTCTGGCGGTGGCGATCTCGAATGGGCCGTACTTGAAGGTGTAGAGTGTTGTCTGCTCCTCTTTATAAATGATCTCATCATCTGAAATCGTCGTCTGGCCTTTGGGATCCCAGTTCACGATGCGCTGTCCGCGATAGATGAGTCCGTCGTCGTACATTTTCTTGAACATCGTACGCACTGCTTTAGTGCGCGATTCATCGAGCGTGAACGCCTCGCGCGACCAGTCGCACGAGGCGCCCATGACCCGTATCTGTGCGACGATGGTGTCGTGGCTTTCTTTTGCAAATTGCTCGATGCGGCGGAGCATCTCTTCGCGTCCGAGATCATGTCGCGACACCTTCTCTTTTTTATAGATGTCCTTTTCAACCCTTGCCTGCGTGGCGATGGCGGCGTGGTCAGTTCCGGGAAGCCAGAGTGTACGCTTGCCCTGCATGCGCGCAAAGCGTATGAGAATATCTTCAATCGTGATCATGAGCGCATGTCCCATGTGGAGCACGCCGGTCACGTTGGGCGGCGGCATAACAATGCAGTAGGGCTCTGCGGTGGCTTTCGTGGCACCAGTTTCAACACAGACGTCGGGGTTAAAAAGGCCGCTTTTGAGCCAGAATTCGTAGATACGCGGTTCTGTTTCCTCGGGTTTGTAGGGAGAAAGGAATTTTTGATCCATCGTGAACAAATTATAGCACGCAATTTTACGGTGTTTTCCGAGGTTTCTCCGTCGATTATTTTTGCTAATGTCCTTTAGTCAAGAAAAATAATCAATGCCTGTCTTTTATAACATATTTATCAAGGACATTGGCTTTTGTCCTTTAAAATTAGAGCGAAAAAGCAAAAATGGTTGAAATAAAAAATTGACATAAGGCGCAAAAAGAGGTAGGATGGCGCAATCAGTTCGCATCGCTAGTTCTACACATTTTCCTGTTGTTTCCGGCGCTTTTTGACCAAAAAAGTGCCAAGGTTTGCTACGTAAAACGCAAAGTTTTCGTGGTGTTTTTGTGAGACGGCAAGACCAAGACAGAGTTTTATGAATATATTTCTTCACACACAAACGGGCGGAATGAGGCAAAAATTATTTGCCGTTTTCTTTGCGCTCTCGCTGGTACTGCAGGCGTCCGCAATGCCGATTTTGGTCTACGCCGAGGGAAACGGAAATAGCGGCAATGACGGGCACAAGATCGCAATCTGCCACATTCCGCCGGGAAACCCCGAGAACATGCAGACGATCGAAGTGGACGAGCACTCGGTGACGCTCGAGGCGCATTTGAAACACGGGGACACTGTCGGCGCATGTGCGACTCCACCGCCCCCGCCACCTCCGGAAAATTTGGCCCCCGTCATTTCCCTTTTGGGCGACAATCCCGCACAAGTCTTTCTGGGTGGAACGTATGTTGATCAGGGTGCAACCGCCCTCGATCCGGAAGACGGTAACATCACCGACGACGTTGTTGTTATTGGCTCGGTCGATACCGCAACCCTAGGGACGTATACACTCACCTACAATGTTTCAGATTCAGACGGACTTGCCGCGACGCCGGTCACTCGAACGGTGAATGTCGTCTCCGGCGGTGGAGGAGGCGGAGGCGGAGGAACACCTCCGCAATGTGCAGACGGTTCCGATAACGACAGCGACGGATTGTCGGATTTTCCGAGTGATCCGGGTTGTGATAATTCGGGTGATAATGACGAAAGTGACGCGAGTCCCGTACTCACGCTTGTCGGGGGCGCAACAACGACCGTGACGCAGTGGGATTTGTTCGTCGACCCGTTAGCCACGGCGTTTGACCTTGAAGACGGAGATATCACTGCGAGCATCGTTGTCACGGGGTCCGTTGATACGACGACAGTCGGCGTATATGTACTCACCTACAACGTCACCGACTCGGACGGCCGCTTGGCTACTCCGGTCACTCGAACGGTGAATGTCGTCTCCGGCGGGGGAGGCGGAGGCGGAGGAACACCTCCGCAATGTGCAGACGGTTCCGATAACGACAGCGACGGCTTGTCGGATTTTCCGAGCGACCCCGGCTGTGGAAGTTCATCCGACAACGACGAAAGCGACTCCGGCCCCACGCTCGTGCTCATTGGTGACGGGGCGGTGACGGTGACGCAAGGCAGTACGTTCACTGATCTCGGCGCAACCGCGTCGGACCCCGAAGACGGGGATCTAACGGACGATGTCGTCGTCACCGGCTCAGTCAACACGACCGTGGTCGGTACCTACACGCTGACGTACAACGTGAGCGATACTCAAGGGCACGCCGCGACTCCGGTCACGCGCACGGTGAGCGTTGTTTCCGGCGGTGGAGGAGGCGGAGGCGGAGGGGGTGGCGGAGGCGGTGGCGGTGTTAGCATCACGACTCTTGCTATCTCAAATGAACGTCTGCAGTCGACCGGCGGGAGTACCCTTGTCGTATCGTGGACAACGAATATTCCCGCGACCAGCCAAGTCGTCTACGGACTTGACCCAGTCTCTCCACTCGGTCTTGCGCCTCGTTACGGCTACGGACTCGAAACGGCGACTGATGCGACGCTCGTCACGGCACATGCGGTGATCGTCACGGATCTCCCGTCGGGTGCATCGATCTACCTTCGTCCGATCTCCACGACCAATACCCAGACTGCGGCGGGGATAGAACTCACCCGCGGAGGCGTGCTCGGCGAGTCGGAGGCGGAGTGTTCGTACTTGCGCGACTATTTGCGACTGGGCATGAAGAATGATCCCGCCGAGGTGACGAAATTGCAGACCTTTCTCCGCGACTTCGAGGGATTCTCCGATCTCGAGGTGACCGGATTCTTCGGCGTCGAGACCGATAAGGCGGTCCGTGAATTTCAGGACCGATACCGTGACGATGTCCTTTTGCCGTGGAACCTCCCGACGAATACCGGTTATGTGTATTACACGACGCAGAAGAAGATCAATGAGATCTATTGTCAACGCACATTTCCGCTTGCACCCGAACAAGTTTCCGAGATTGAAGCGTTCCGTTCATTGATCGCGGGTTTGAATATTGCGAGACCGAAAGTGGCAAGTGCGGCGACGATCGACGCTCCCTCTCTCAAGGACAAGGCGTCCGTTGAAGAAGCTGTTCTCAAAGACATGAACGGTCGCATGGAAGAGTCGGCTGCGGAGTCGGCACCGCTCCGAACGGGTTCCGAGGGGCCAACATTGAAAGAGTTGCTTCAGGCAACCGCAGTGGGGAGCGCGAGGGGCGACAGCGCGAGCGATACGGGAGGAAGCAACGAGGGAGTTGTCGCCGGTGCAGAGAACAAGGTGGGTGAGACGACCGAGAGCAACGATGAACCCACGTTCGCTAAAAAGCGTTCGCTCACAGCGATCATCTCCGTCGGAGTTATATTTGCCCTCGCTGTCCTCATCGGAGGGTAAAGCCGATCATTCAAGGCGCCAATTACCGTCTGCGCGAAGGAGAGCAATGTCCTTGACCGTGCGGTCGCTTTTGAGCGCTCCTGCGAGCGCGATCATAAGTGCGTTATCTGTTGCGAGCGATGGTTTGGGTATGAAAAGTGCCGTGTCTGGAAGATGTCTGGCGACCTCGCTCGCGAGCGTTTGCCGCAGACGCGTGTTGGCCGAGACGCCTCCGCCCAAAACGATGCTCTTCGCACCGTACGCTTTCGCCGCGTTGAGTGTCTTTGCAACGAGCACGTCGACGCATGCTTCTTCAAACTCGCGCGCAATGTCCGCACGGTCTTTTTCCGTTAGCGTTCCGATCTTTTTGATGAGGTAGAGCACGGCGGTCTTGAGTCCCGCGAATGAAAAGTCGTGGTCACCTGAACGGAGCATCGGGCGCGGAAGCGGGTAGACGCCGGGTGTACCTGTTTCAGCAAGGCGGGATATTTCGGGTCCGCCGGGATAGGGGAGGCCGAGCATGCGCGCGACCTTATCGAACGCTTCGCCTGCCGCGTCATCTTTTGTCTCGCCGACGATGGTGTACTTTCCCCAGTCGATCATAAGCACCAGTTCCGTGTGCCCGCCGGAGACAAGGAGTCCGAGGAGGGGAATCTCTGCGGTCTTCAGTTCGAAAACATGCTTGTACGTCGTTTTGACCGAAGCGTCACCGTGCACAATCGGAGAGAGGAGCGGCGAGAGCAGGTGGCCTTCCATGTGGTTCACGGCGATGATGGGGACTTTCCAGATGAGGGAGAGCGCCTTGGCAAAATTGATGCCGACCCAAAGTGCCGGTTCAAGTCCGGGACCGCGGGTGACGGCGATTGCGTCAAAGGCGGGCGGGTCGATGTACGGCACTTGGTTGATGAATTGCGCGAAGAGTTCCGGCTCGTGATCGAGGATGTCCTGAAAGTCCTGCCGCAAGGGGCTCTCGATGACGTGCCTACTTGTCTTTTTATACAGCCCCGCATCGGTCAGTGTTTTGAGGAGGAGCGGCACCAAGGTCCGCGCGTGCTCGCGTTTGGCCATCATAGGGAATACGCCGCCGTATTCCCTATGCAAGGCGATCTGCGAGAGTGTGTTGTCGGCCAAGACGCGGACCGAAAGAGCAGGGGACGTCCCTGCGACCTCGATGATCGCAAGCGCAGTTTCGTCACATGAAGTCTCGATGCCGAGGATAAACATAACTTTGTGACCCCACGGGGAATCGAACCCCGATTTGCGCCGTGAAAGGGCGCCGTCCTAACCGTTAGACGATAGGGCCATCTAGGGAGTATACAGTACACAGGTAGCACTGTAAATATGCTATACTGGTTCATATATGCTGACTCGAAACCAACAAAGAAAAATGAGCAAAAAGGAGGCGGCTCGAATGGGCGGTCTTGCGCGACAACGTATTCATGGGGACCTGGGAACGATTGCAGGGCGAAGAAAGGGCGGCCTCAACTCTCTTGCAACACACGCGAGACTCGACACACGCTTCAAGCGCTTGCGCTCTGTTCGCGTGCCACGACAAAGCGCCCTGCTCGCCGAGTTACTCGGCACCCTTTCGGGGGATGGTCACGTTGACGCGTATCAAACCACGCTCACAACGAATTCAAAGACAGATATCGAACATGCCCTGCACGTCTCTCGGATGTTTAAAAAACTTTTTGGCATCAGAGCTCACCCCACGAAACGCAAAAAACAGAATGCCTGCGTCGTTGTCATCTCGTCAAAAATGATATGCGATTTTCTGGTTAACAAAGGCATGGTGCGTGGCAACAAGATCGCAAACAAGATCAACATGCCCGAGTGGGTTCTCCAGAGTACAATGTTCAGGCGCGCGTTCACTCGAGGCCTCTTTGACACCGATGGTTCAGTCTACGTAGATACACATCGCATAAGGGGGCGTACGTACAGAAACCTTTGCATGGTATTCTCTAACAAGGCCGAAGGTCTTCTGTGGGCATTTAAACGGACAGTGGAAGAACTCGGCTTGCGCCCTACCCAAAAAACAAGTTTTGAGGTATTTTTAAGACGCGAGAAAGACATAAGGAGGTACTTTAATGAGATTGGCTCATCCAATCCTAAACATACCAGGAAGGTTTTGAGGTTTTTCTCGCTAAAAAACAGGAGAGGTGTCAGAGTGGTCTAATGAACCGGTTTCGAAAACCGGCAGGTCCGTAAGGGCCTCGAGGGTTCGAATCCCTCCCTCTCCGCCAATGGTTTTTAGTATCGGGCTATGCCGATGCATCATTTGGTGCAGGTAGGTGTAGACGCGCAGCAACTCATCCTAATAAATCTAGTTGGCTATCACTGTTTTCTCCACACAATCGTCTTGAGTTTTTTTTCAATAACGTCTACGACTGACCTTAAAGCGGTTGGGAGATTTCATTCAGCAGGTCGATGCTGGATCAAAACCCCGAGCCGCTTTTTTGTTTGCCTAGTCCGCTACAAAACGGCGCGGAACCGTTAGCAGATTACACGAACAAAGATATGAAAAATAAAATTACATACATTAGAAAATTAATAATCTGGTGGATATCTCGAATCCCATCACTACTCGGAGGGCATTCTGATTACAAACCACTTGGTGTCAACCATACGGCAAAAACTGATGCATTCGTCGACATGTTCAGTGGCAATTTTGTCGAAAATCTTAATAGGAATGTTGCTCGTGAAAAAAGCATGTTTAACACGCCTATTCGAGAGGCAATAATATTCGCATCAAATACCCACGAAATTCACCAGAAACAAAAACGGAAAGGGAAAGATCTTCCGTATATCATGCACCCGCTTACCGTCGGGCTAATTCTCGCAAAGGCCGGTGCGTGGGACGATAGAATTGTTGCCGGCATCTTGCATGACACGATTGAGGATAGCACAACTGAACACAAGGTGACTTACGAAATATTACTCGCTAAGTTTGGACCATCGGTTGCAGACATAGTAAGGGACGTTACCGAGCATAACAAGGAACTTCCGTGGACCATACGAAAACAGGAAGCGCTCGAACACCTGAAGACCATGGAGGGACCGTCTCTCTGGGTTAAGACTGCCGACGTGGTAAGCAATGTTTCAGAGATATTAGACGACTATACACACGATGGAGATGTGGTGTTCAGGCGGTTTAATGCCTCGAAGAAGGATGTTATTGCAAACTATCGAGCAGTCGTTGACGTTCTCATAAAGAAATGGACGCGCGATGAGCCACAGGAGGAAAATCCCATGATGTTAGATTTGAAAACACTTACGCGTGATCTGGAGAAGCTGGAGGATGGTAACTCATAGAAAAAGTAAGTATTTGGCTTGCCAATCAAGCGCAAAAAAGTAACACATGTGTCCCAGGCGTCACCCCAATACTCCTCCACGCCTCCATTTCCACGACCAACTGGTTCCATTCAGCACTAAGTAGGGTCATAAATAAAAAAGCCCGCTTGGTAGTGGGCAAATATGAACGAGATTAGTTCACGTACACTGCGGCGAAGTTTACCGGACTGGGTTGCAACTCCAAACATGTGATTGGCTCTTCCAGTCTCACGAGATAGCGCAGGGCTGGCAAGGAGCCACGATTGAGCACGGAGATGGCTTCTCTTTCTTCGCCACCGACATTGAACGTTGTGCCAAAGAAGTACACCGGCCCCGTTCCTGTACCAAGCTGTGCGATTAGATTGCGGGTCGTTTTCGGATCAATCAGCCGATTTTCCTTTGTGTTGCCAAAAGTGAAGGCGTCTAAGACCTTGGCATCGCAAAACCGAGTATCTTGAGGTGCTCCGGATATATAAGCAGCACCACTCATTCCGAAAGGGATTTCCAGCAATTTGATATGGGAAAAATCAAACTCCATTTTCCCACAACCGAGAGGTTCGTGTCTGCCAACACTGCTCGCACCCCTTGGAATGTAGATTGGGGAATCGTAATCAACGGTGATACTTTTGGGCGACGAGACAACATCGGAAACTCCGAAGAGTCGCTTGAGCGAGGCAATCATCTTCCACTCCTTGTTAATATGATTTTGGAATTTTACTCTGAGAGGAAGGTAATCATATTTGTCTCCATTCGTCAATTTTTTGTGGGGCCTGTCACCCCAATACTCCTCCACGCCTCCATTTCCATGACGAGCTGGTTCCATTGAGTACTAAGTAGGCTCATAAAAAAACCGCCAACTCTCGCTGGCAGTCTGTCGGTCCTGTTCGGTTCAGTGGAACGTAGGACCATTGTTGGGTTCCACTCCCTCCTCCAGATCGGGGCGCCGCGCGAGTTGGACGATGCTTTCCATCCGGCTGTGGTGGGCGAAGAGTTGCCCGAAGATTAGGTCGGTGGTCGTATTCTTCCCGAGCATGTCGTAGCTGTTGAGGACGTGGAGTGCGTACGCATGGTACGGCGTCGGTGGAAGCACCGCACGGTTGAAACGCGGCGTTGCGTAGATTTCGCGGATCTTCTCTTGGACTTTGTACAGTTCGGGAAAGAACGAGCCGGATCCTTTCGTCTGTGCGTATTCGAGGACGCGCCGCTCTTCCTCCACCAGATCTTTCCCCAGCATGGAGACGAGGTCCTTGAGGATGCTCACCCTGCTGGGTTCACTCGTGTACGCTCCGTAGAGCACGGTGAGGATAGTAAAACACCGCGGGATAAGGTCGGGATGCCGGCGAACCGCTTCGGCGACCAGCGGGTTCCCCTTGTTGTAGTGGACGAGGTCGGCGATCGCCCGCCATGAGTCTTGAGGAAAGCGCTCACGGGGGAGCGGTTCTCCGCCAAAAAGTCCGTATACGACATTGATCCAGTTTCGCAATGTCGTTTGTTCCGTAGTGGCTACGTTTGCTGTCATTGAGTCCTTTCGGTGTCGTGTGGAAAGAAAAACCAATTTCATCATAAATCATATAGAGATATTTGTCAACTATTTCCACGACACTCTACTTGCCGGAGTCAATCTTGCCCCCAACTTTATAGGCCATACCATGAATGAAGGTTGGTACGTTGATATTTTTTGTCGGAGCATCCATGCATATTCTTCGAATGTTCGGCGTACTACTCGCCGCGTTACTTTTGTTCTGTGGCAGTGTTTCCGCGGCACAACGGTCGCCGCCGCCCGCAAAAAAAGAAAGCGCAAGCCCGCTCACGCTTCTTAAGAGTACGACGGTGGACGTCCCGCTCGGCGAGTGCGAGCGTCGCGACACCTGCGACCTCCGGCGCCTGCTATTTGTGACCGAGGATTATCGGCTCAAGATCGGGAAAGACGAGTACCAGTATTTCACGCTCACGTACGCCACCTACGAGACGGCGACATTCGCGACGCTGGAAAAATACGCCTTCGTCCAGTTCATCCGCGGTTCCGTGTTCACCTCGCGGAAGGATCCGGTGACGGGGAAGACCGAGGTCACTTACGACGGCGCGCTCGGCAATTTCGACCAATGGCTTGTGTACAAGATTCCCGAGTGGATCATCGACGCCGGCAGTACGAGCCCGACTTACATGAGTATCGAAGGGATGCCGCAACATTATTGGTATCGTTGGCAGAACGCGATCTTGCCGCCGCCGTGGCTTACGCAAGACGAGAATATCTACCGCCAAGACCGGTCGCAACTCAAGGTGCCGCGCCTTTATGTGGACGACAATCCGCAAGAGGCGCTGGTGGTGAACGGTACCGCGTACAACGTCTCGCTTGAATTCAAGACGTGTCTTTACAAAAGTGCCGACATTCCAAAGACGACGACGAGGGATAATACGAACTTTGCCGAACCGCTCTTTTGTTTCCCTTGGCGCAGCTCATATGTCTATAATCACGATCTGAAGAAGTACGAATCGCCCGAAGGGTTGGTCTTCCCGGGCTTGACCGGTGAGAACGTGCTTATTATCATCGGCGACAAGATGAAGCGGCCGGTGGTGGAAGAATAGCATTATGAAACACCGCACCGCGCGGTGTTTTTTGTATCCCGATCCGGCGACTGTTGTGGGCGGTACTGGATTCGAACCAGTGACCCCTGCAATGTGAATGCAGTGCTCTAACCAGCTGAGCTAACCGCCCTTAGAGATTTTCAAATGCTAACACAAAGAGGGGGGTGGTCAAAGGGCGGGAACAGCGACGAGCGTATCGCATGGAATCTCTCTTCCGATCGGACAGCCGTTTCTTGTCGACCGGAGAAATTTTTGTTAGTATCTCTCGTGATGGGCGGTTAGCTCAGTTGGTAGAGCGCTACTTTGACGTAGTAGATGTCAGAGGTTCGACTCCTCTACCGCCCACTTAGATACAAAATACTCGCTTTTTTGGCGAGTATTTTGTATCTACTAATCCGGGCGGGAGGAAGCCAACTGCTTGGCTTCCGTAGAGGAGTCGAAGCCGTTCTCCCACATCCCGCTGAGTTTTCTGAAATGAAAGCGGGATGGGAAACGGGTACTGACCATGTAATGGTCGAATCTCCTCTACCGCCCACAAGAAAACCCGCGGGAGCGGGTTTTTGCATGGGCGGAGGAAGCCACCACCACAAGAGTGCTTCCAATCTCTAATCGCTTCGCTCAAGAGATTTTGGTCGCTACGTGGCTTCCGATAGAGGAGTCGAAGACCTTGGTGTTGTTTTGGCTTTGCAAAACCTCGTAGGGGAAGACCCTTCTGTCCCTGTGGTATGGGCGTTTTCCGGCGCCTCGACCTTTCGGGTCACCGACGCTTGCGTTATTTGGGGGGGCATGTAGGTTTAAAACAGAACCCAACGAGCCACATTCTTTGAAAAGGAAGTCTCATGAAGACGACTTTTTGTCGTACTTTCGCGCTTGCAGTGGTGCTGTTTCTTGTTACGGTGACGTCGGCATGTGCAGAAGTGTCGAGGCCGTTCTCCGGTCGGATCCTGATCCAGAACGCGATCAGCGCGGGCGTTGCGATCACGCAAGCGGAATCGAGTGCCGTCGACAAGGCGGTGTACATTGAAGCGGTGGTCTGCAGGAACATCTATCCCGCACCGCAGTCGGACCTCGCTTGCGTGAAGACGATGGCCGCGGAGATCGAAAAACAGTTTCCTGATGCAATGAAAAAAGCGAAGGAAAGCGGGTTCATGGAAGTTCCCGCCGAACTTGTCGATCCGCTCTCCGCCGAGGTCTATCTTCTGAACGCGCGCATCTTGGGTGCGTGCCGCGGTGGTGAGTTCGCAAAATGCATGGAGAAAGTGTACCGCACGCTTCCTTCCGCATTCGATCCGCACTCCGGCTACATCAGCGTGGAAGAATTCACGGAAATGCGTCAGTCGTCGACCGGCAGTTTCTCCGGTATCGGCGTCGAGGTCGGAGGTAAGAAGACCGAGAAAGATCCGCTCGTCGTAATCAATCCGATGGAAGGTTCGCCGGGAGAGAAAGCGGGACTTTTGCCGGGCGACCTCATTGTCGGCATCTCGAAAGACGGTACGAAAGAAGGAATGCGTTCGATCGAGACCTATGCGACCGTGAACGAAGCGGTGAAGGATATCCGCGGCGTGAAGGGAACAGCCGTTCGTCTCTTGGTGGAGCGCGTCGGCGAAGCGGGGCAACGTGAATTCGTCATCACTCGTGGCGTCATCGATACGCAAGTGGTGAAGTCGGCCCTTCTCATCGAGGGCAACAAGCGTTACGGCATGATTCATGGCCGTCAATTCGACGGACAAGCGTGCGTGAGGACCGAAGAGGCATACAAGAAGCTTACGGCTACGGGTGCACTCGACGGCCTTATCGTCTCGGTCGAGCGCGATCCGGGCGGTTACCTCCACGAGGCGCACTGCCTGCTTGATCTGTTCACCGACGCAAAGAGTTTCGTTTTGCAGAGGGATCGCCAGTCGATCACGCCGTACCAGCCTTGCCGCAGGGATATGCTCGGTCAGGTGTATTGCCAGGGTGATATCAAGATTCATCCCGGCGACATCACGAACGGACTCCCGATTCTGGTCATGATCAACGGCGGTTCCGCTTCGGCGTCGGAGATCTTCTCGGCCGGAATGAAACATATGGGCCGTGCGGTCATCGCCGGCACACCGACGTTTCAGAAAGGGTCGATGCAGACCATCATTCCGCTCGGGGACGGAAGTGCGGTCAAAGTGACCGCCGCCGAGTTTCTCGTCGGCACCATGGAAGACTGGACCAACGTGCAGTGCCTTGGCGTCACGCCGGACATCGTCTACGAGCGCGGCTTTGATCCGAAAGACAAGGACGGCAAACGGATCACCGACTGCGGGCTGGAACACAGCATTCGCTCCGGAGGCCCGATGCAGAATGCCCCGACTCGGCCGTCGATCAAAGATGCGAATTCGGCGCATTTTGCGGAGAGCGTGCTCATGCTCGAGGCATACAAGAAATATGCCACCAAGGAAGACGAAAAGGTGAAGCAGCAAGAAGAGCTCATGAAAAAACTGCGCGGCAAAGACGAATAACGGCGCAACGTGCTCAAACAGCCCGAGGTCAGATGACCTTGGGCTTTTTTTGAAACCGGAGATCTTATTGTACAAGGTCGAACCTTAGGAAATAACTCTTCAAGGTTCGACCTTGTACAATTGTGTCGGCTCTCCGCTATTTTGTGTGGAGATGCATGTAGATATCTTCGAGCGCCCTCACTGCGTCGCCCGCTGCGATATTGTTCTGATGATAGAGCACGTCGGTGCAGTCGCCTGCCGCCCATATTCCCGAAGTTTTTGTCGCTTGCGTGCGCGGGTCGGTGACGATTTGGCCGTACTGGTTTAACTCCACAAGACCCTTCACGTACTCCGTCGCGGGAACGAGTCCGATCTCGACAAAGATGCCCCCGCAGGAGATCCCCTTGTTCTTCCCGTCCGCAAGGTCTTTGTAGACGAGGGTAGTGACGAACTTATCGCCTTTTACCTCGACGAGCTCCGTATTGGTGATGCCGTGCATCTTCGGGTTCGCGAGCACCTTTTGGACGGTGACCGGATCGGCACGGTAATCGACGCCGCGCTGAAGCAGGGTGACGCTTTTCGCATACGCGAGAAGTTGCGCCGCCGTTTCGAAGCCGGCATTGCCGCCGCCGACGACCACGACATCCTTCCCCGCGAAGAGCGGTCCGTCGCATGATGCGCAATAGGTGATGCCTTTGTTCTCGAATTGTGCCGCACCGGGGATCTCCAGTTTGCGCCGGTGACTTCCCGAGGTGATGAGCACGGTCTTTGTTTCGAACGTGTCACCGTCTTCGGTCGTGACCACGAAGCCCTCTCCCGCCTTCGCGACCTTCGCGACCTTCGCGACCAGCTCGCCTTCCTTCACCGTGACGATGTCCGCCTTGTATGCCTCAAGATGCTTCTTGAGCGCCTGCGCAAGTTCGGCGCCTGGGATGTTCACGGTGCCGATCCAGTTCTCGATGCCCTCGGAGACGGTCGATTGCCCCCCCCATTCCTTGGTGATAAAGAGGGTCTTCAGGCGTT
>MHLS01000041.1:4316-4949 GCA_001819095.1 Candidatus Lloydbacteria bacterium RIFCSPLOWO2_02_FULL_54_12 | reverse complement strand
CTCGCTGCGGCTCGTCGCTCAGACAGCGCGCTTTTTTGCGCCCTGCTCACGGGATGCGTGACGGCGCTTTTCCAATGCGACCGGTCCCTTTTTTCTCAAAGTGGGCTCCCCCTTCCTCCCGTGGAGGAAGGGGTCAGGGGATGGAGGAGATGTGATGGTTGGGTGAGGGCTTTATGCCTAAAGTTTCTCCCCAACGTACTTAGCAAGTTCCACCAGTCTGTTGCTGTATCCCCATTCGTTGTCATACCAGGAAAATACTTTCACCATTGTTCCATTCATCACCTGCGTCAGGGGCGCATCAATAATGGAGCTCCTCGGATCCTGCACATAATCACTCAGCACCAGCGGGCGCGTCTCATAGCCAAGAATTCCCTGCATAGGACCGTTGGCTGCTTTTTCAAACGCAGCATTCACCGCCTCAACCGTCGTTTGCTTTTTCACAATCACCGTAAGATCCGTGATGCTTCCGGTGGGCGTCGGAACGCGGATAGCTACGCCATTCAATTTCCCCGCAAGCTCCGGAATCACTTCGCCGATTGCCTTTGCTGCTCCCGTACTCGTTGGCACCATGTTGATCGCTGCGGCGCGAGCGCGGCGGAGGTCCTTATGCGGAAGATCAAGAAGATTCTGGTC
>MHLS01000041.1:1203-4283 GCA_001819095.1 Candidatus Lloydbacteria bacterium RIFCSPLOWO2_02_FULL_54_12 | reverse complement strand
GTACTCAATCCCGAAGGCATCATTCAGAACCTTTGCCATCGGCGCGAGACAGTTGGTCGTGCACGAAGCATTGCTGATGACATGGTGCTTCGCCGGATCATAGGTGTTCTCATTCACCCCGATGCAAAGCGTTACATCCGCTTTATCTTTACAGGGCGCCGAGACAATGACTTTCTTTGCACCCGCTTTGAGGTGCAATGCTGCATCCTCGCGTTTGGTGAACCTCCCGGTACATTCAAGAACAACATCAACCTTGAGTTCTTTGTACGGAAGCGTTGCTGGGTCTTTGCTTGCAGTCGTTCGGATTTTTCCATGTTTGGTGGAAAGGACTCCGTCTTTGTAACAGGCAGTTCCACAATCGAAGTGTCCATAGGTGGAATCAAACTCGAAAAGATGCGCGAGCGTTTCACCGTCTGTGAGGTCATTAATCAGCACAACATTGAGATCTGGGTGCTTCTCAAGAATGATGCGCAGAGCTTGACGTCCGATGCGGCCGAAGCCGTTGATAGCGATGTTCATAGTCCCAAGCTACCAGCTTCTACCCCTCAGCTACAAGCGCCCAAATGTTTCCTGCATCCGAATGGTATCTTTCTCAAGAAGCGGCGATTCACAAACAACCACGCCTTCAATCTTTCTTTTCTTCAATACTGCCAAAAAATCCTTCCACTTCGCATCGCTTTCCAGCAGCGGTAGATGATGTTTTTCCCCTTTTGGTCCATAGGCGATCCCCGAGAAATGCATATGCACATTCTTCAGTGACTTCTTTCCAAGATATTTCTCATAGAGATCGAACATCTCGTTCCATTCTTTTATCGTATTGATTTTGCCATTGGTCCTAGCATGCATATGTGCAGGATCGACGGTGGGGTAGAGATCAAATTCTTTGCTGAGCTTCAATACTTCTTTCAGCGTTCCGAACTGTGCGGTTTTTCCCATCGTTTCATACGCAAGATTCACATTAGGGAAAAACTTTGCCTTGAGCTTCAAGATCTTCTCGGTTGCCCTGCGTACATTTTCGTAGGCAATTTCTGGGGTCATGCCGAGGTAAAATGCCGGGTGGACGCAGACGGAACGCACGCCGGCGAGTTGACCCATCGAAAGCGCTGCAACGATGCGTTGAATACTTGCGGAAAGTGTTACCGGATCGGGACTATTGAGGTTCACAAAATAAGGAGCGTGGACGGTCAGTGTTATATCGAGCTTCTCCGCAGTCGAACGAATCTCCTCCATGCGCTCGGGATTCTTCGGCACATTCTGTACCCATTCGATTTCCATGGCATTGATGCCAAGCTCCTTCGCACGCTTCAATCCTTCCACCGTTCCCCCGGGTGGGGGAGTGGTGTGCGGGCAGCCGGCGACAGCAAATCGTAACATGCGAGTATTATGTATTAAGTATTAAGTATTAGGTATGTCCCGCATCTGGTGAGGTGAAGCGTGCCTATACATAATACGTAATACTTAATACATAATACTTTCGTGACCTTATCGAGAGACATCATCGATCGTACCCTCTCCTCACGCCTCGGCGAGCGCGCCTCTCAGGTATGCGAAATCCTTATGCATGCCGGTTTCGATACCTGGTGGGTGGGGGGAGCGGTTCGTGAAATGCTGCGCGGCTATCTCCCACAGGATATGGATATTGCAACAGCAGCAAGACCGGATGATGTCATCAAGCTCTTCCCCAAATGCGATGAGATCGGAAAGAAATTCGGGAGCATCGTCGTTTCGCATCGTGGCGCAACCTTTGAAGTCACCACCTTTCGCGAAGACGATGTCGCATCGGACGGTAGGCACCCCGAAAGCGTGCGATTTGGCTCGCGCGAGGAGGACGCCGCGAGACGCGATTTTACGGTGAATGCAATCTATTGGAATCCCAACAATGGAAAACTCTTTGATCCTTTTACAGGGGAACAAGATCTCTCCGAGCGGCTCATCCGATTCATTGGTGATCCCGAGACACGTATCCATCACGATGCGCTACGGATGCTGCGCGCGGTGCGGTTTCGCGCACGGATCCATGGTCAATATCATCCGGAAACATTCAAAGCCATTCGATCATTGGCATCTCTTGCTGCAGACCTTTCTGGTACGCGCATTGCCGCAGAAATGGAAAAAATGCTGCTCGGACCGCATCCCGAGCGCGCCCTCGAAGATCTTTGGGAAACAGAAATCCTCCATGCGACGATTCCTGAGCTTGCTGCGTGCAAGGGGATCGCACAGCCTGCGGATTACCATCATGAAGGCGACGTCTGGGATCACACGCTCCGGTGTGCCTCGGCGTTCACAGAAGACCATGGTGCCGATACACGCTGGGCCGCCGTCTTTCATGATGTGGGGAAGATCAAAACCTTCGTCCTCAAAGAACGAATTCGATTTGATCACCATGCAGAGGTCTCAGGAGAAATCATCAGAGCAGTCTTCCAACGATTGCAGTTTTCCAACGCTCGCATTGATAAAATCGCATGGATCGCTGATCACCACATGATGATGGGATCCTTTGCCACGATGCCTCCGGAGCGCAAGGCGCATTGGTACTACCATCCGTGGTTTGTGGAGCTTCTCCAAGTGATGTGGCTGGACATCGCGGGAACAGACCCTGCGGATTTTTCGCTCTACGAAGAGATTGTGTCGGATTACAACCACTTTTTAGACGAGCATCCGCGCCCGCCAAAGGCGCTGCTTTCGGGTGATGAAATTATGGAGATTCTTGGGATTGGTCCTGGGGAACAGGTTGGGAAGGCCGTGAAAGCGCTTGCGGATGCACAGGTGCGTAAAGAGGTAACTACAAAAAAGGAAGCGAGGGAATTTCTCAAGGATCTACCAAACACACTGTAAATGGACAAAAAGAGCACAAAATCATTGATCAAAACTCAGACCGCTATCAGTATTTTCCCATGAAACATAAGGGAGATCATGATGTTTTGGAACAGCGTTTTGCATCTGTTGGACAATTACTCAACCAACCGGCAGTTGTCGCACTGCTAAAAGTTCAGTTTGGTGACCAGATCATGAGTGAATTAAAAAATCCTCAAGTCGTGCAGATGATTGATGGGCTTCTCGCACAGCATGGAGAACAAGAT
>MHLS01000041.1:0-1195 GCA_001819095.1 Candidatus Lloydbacteria bacterium RIFCSPLOWO2_02_FULL_54_12 | reverse complement strand
GAAAGCAGTGGAAGGATTGACAATTGACTCAGCTTCCGCCTCGGTTGTTCAAAGTATATTTTCTGCGATTTCTTCTGAGGAAGTCCAGGCACGTCTTGCAGCGAGACAGCCAGTGAAACCTATCCGCAATGGCAGCCCGCAGATCGGAAGAAATGATCCGTGCCCATGCGGGTGCGGGATAAAGTACAAAAAATGCCATGCGAATGATCCTGAAGGATTAAGGGTAATTTTAGAAGCTCGCAAAAACGAAACCCAATAGTGCATTGCTATGTCCGCTATACTCACAACTATGTACCGACGTCCGGCATTTACCCTTATCGAACTCCTTGTGGTGATCGCCATCATCGGATCGCTTTCCATGATCGTCATCACGGCAATCAATCCGAGTCGGCAACTTGCGCAGGCGAGAAATGCCCAGCGTCAGGCGCACATCCATGCGATCGCCAATGCCGTCGAACAGTATTCCATCGGTAGCGGAGGCCATCTTCCGAGCGGGATCGATACGTCGCTGCGGATGGTCGGCACGGCAGCATCGGGATGCTCGGTGAACTGCGGA
Source organism: Candidatus Lloydbacteria bacterium RIFCSPLOWO2_02_FULL_54_12 (assembly GCA_001819095.1). Taxonomy (GTDB): domain Bacteria; phylum Patescibacteriota; class Minisyncoccia; order Phycocordibacterales; family UBA6899; genus MHLP01. Next base: position 639 of record MHLS01000041.1, on the reverse strand, counting down.
ACGGGGGGGCAAGTGAGTACTGGTGTTCTTCTGACGCTGTACGCTTCTGCAGATACGTCGCTGTGGCAGGCCAATGCGACAACGAACTACGGCACCAATGCGCAGCTCTGGGAGTATCCGTGGACGCCGAGCTGGACAAGAAGGGGACTCGTGCAATTTGATCTGAGTGTCATCCCGACGGGCGCGATGATCAGTTCCGCATCACTTGATCTTCGTGAAGCGACGACGTACGGGTCAACGCGCACTATTGCGCTGCATCGGGTGACGCGAAGCTGGGTGGAATCGGAAGCGACATGGAACCGGGCCGTCACCGGAACGAATTGGACGACTGTGGGAGGGGATTTCAGTAGCACGGCAACAGCAACGGCTTCGCTTTCCTGGGACGGCATTCTCGGATGGAATTCCTGGAATGTCGCGACAGACGTACAAGCGTTCGTGAATGGCACGCAACAAAACTACGGATGGTTGATCAAAGACAATAGCGAGGACAGCTCGCAAGCCTACTGGTTCTTCCATTCCAAAGACGAGGCCGATCCCAACGAGTACCGACCGCGCCTGATCGTTACCTATACGCCCGCAGGAGGAACGACGGCGGCAGCCTGCCTCAATCTCACACCGCCGCTTACGGACACCTATCTT
>MHLS01000040.1:25714-28913 GCA_001819095.1 Candidatus Lloydbacteria bacterium RIFCSPLOWO2_02_FULL_54_12 | reverse complement strand
GGACCCCGGAAATACGTTGTCGTTGTTTTGTTTTTAACGGGACACGAGTGGGTCGGACCTTAGGAATTAATCCCCAAGGTCCGACCTTGTATTTTTCGTTCTGCTGACTTAGCGGTAGATTTCGTGATCTCCGATCGCGAGAAGGACGACCTCTTTCGGGGAGAGGTATTGAAAGATGATCCGATATTTAAAATTGACCGATGCGCCGTAGCGCCCCGCGAACCGCCCCTTCAATTTGTGTACCTCAAGAGTTGCATAATTTTTCTTATCGCCGAGTAACCCGATTGTTGCGGCCGCCTCTTTTTGCAAATCAAGTTCAAGCTTATGAAGTTGGCGTACAAATGAAGGCGCGAAGGAAACTTCCATGTTATGAAAGTTGTTTCAGCAACTTCCGAATATCACCGCGCAGGATTTTTCCTTCGGCGACCTCTTGCTCGGCCCGAAGCACGGCATTCACCGCCTCCTCCTCTGCGAGTCGTTCAATGGCGCGACGCACGACCGCGGCTTTGTTTGACGCGAAACCGCTCTTTACGAGTTTGTTTATTTCCAACTCGAGTGCGGGCGTAAGGGGGACAGATAAGGTCGACATATCTTTATATACTATATTTTAATATGATATTATCATATGCTCTGCCGGTTTTTTGTCAACGTACCCACGAATTGCCGACGCCTAAATTGGCGCAAGATGGCTCGAGTTGGGCGGAGTCGGGGGAGATAGTGGGTAGCAGTCAGGCTATGCAGTCATAAAAAATACAAGGTCGGACCTTAAGAATTAATCTCAAAGGTCCGACCTTGTATTTTAGGTATAACAAATAAAAGACCGCCAATTTTGGCGGTCTTTTTGTTATGTCATGACCTCTTTTGCCACGCGGGCGAAGGTGTCGGGATTATGTTCGGCAAGTGTTGCCAGTATCTTCCGGTCGAGGAGTATCTTCTTCTTGAGCGCCGTACCGATGAATTTCGAGTAGGAATATCCGAGCGGACGAAGTCCGGCGTTGATCTTCACCTGCCACATTCTCCGGAAGTCGTTCTTCTTGTCCTTTCTGTGTGCGAATGCGTACGATCCGGCCTTCCGGAGCGCCACCTTCGCCTCGACCTCCTTCTTGCTTCGCCCGAATCGGTAACCCTTTGCCGCGCGCAGGACGTTACGTCGGCGCTTATTGGAAGTCGTTCCTCGTTTGACTCTGGACATGTTCTTTAATGGTTGATGGGATACAAGGTTCGACCTTAAGAGTCAATCCCCAGGGTCGGACCTTGTATCCGCGACTAAATTGATCAGATATTCGACAAGAACCGCGCCCTTCCTTTTTTTGACATCGGGAGGTTCAAGCGACGCTTCTGCTTTAACTGTCTATTGCGGCTCTTTTTTGCGTTGAAATGATTGATACCCGGCTTGCGCACGAGCACCTTGCCGCTCTTCGTCACCTTGATGCGTTTTGCGTATGATTTGTTGGTCTTTTTCATGTTTTTTCCGGTGATTTTTTCTCGACGACGGGAGTTCGGGGCTCTTCTTTCTTCTTGCCCCCTGCGCGCTCGATTACGACCGTGAGTCCCTTGAGGCTTTTCTGCGGCGCTTCCGCGACCTTATATTCTTCAGAGATGAGTCGGAGGATGCGGTCCATGCGTTCTCTCAAGAACTTCTGATCCATATACTTCGTGCGGCCGGGAAGGAAGAGATTCAACTTGACGCGATGGCCGTCCCTTAGCCATTCCGATGATTTCTTTGCCTTAAGGTCAAGATCACGTTCGGACGTGCCGATCTTAATCTGCATCGTTTTCGTCTCGGTAATGTGGGATTTTGCGCGTGATTCTTTTTCTTTCTTCTGCGCAACGTACTGGAATCTACCATAGTCCATTATTTTTGCAACCGGAGGAGAGGCGTTGGGCGAGATCTCGATCAAGTCAAGACCGCTCTCTTGTGCACGGCGTAGGGCCTCGGCGAGGGTGAGAACACCCAAATTACCCTCCTTTTCGTCCACGACGCGCAGTTCGGAGGCTCGTATTTGCTGGTTGATACGCACTTTTTCTATCATTTGATGATGCCATCTTATCAGGAAAATGCGTTGCTGTATAGGGGTGTTTTGTTGCCTTCGGCCGGAAGCCTCCCGATCTCTTCATGGTGTTGACTTATTCTTTCGGGGTGTTAGACCTAAGTCCAGTAGGAACCGTACGTCACATTTGCCGTAAGAGGAGGAGAACATGAAACGTTTCATCGTAGGTGCGGCAATCGCGGCTGTTGTGGTGCTTGGCGCCGGATGTGCCTCGAAGCCGATGTTGGTGAGTACGCAAGAGGCAAATGCCGAGTTCGGCAGGAAGCCGGAGGAACTCTTGGCTCAGATCGAAAAGATCCACAAGGGCATGCCCGAAGTCGATGTCTATCGAGCGCTGGGGTTCAAAGATAGACAACCAAACCTGGTGTTCCTCGATACGACCGGGGTTCAACAGGCGACCTGCGGCAATTGCCGCTTTGAGCCGAAAGGTCTCGCTGAGTTGAAAGAGCACGAAGATACCCTTGCACGGCGAACTGGGCGACGCTTCGTTATCACGCTCATCGATAAGTACGTATACATCAAGGGAACCTCGGTTGTTGAGCAGAAAAAAGGCACCGATATGGGGATCGTGATGGTCTTTGAGGACAAGAGACTGATTCTCATGAGGCCGGATGGAAACCCGCATCTTGATACCTCGGAATCGACGACGCTCTTTGGCCTCTTGTACGACGCTCTGGTCAAGAAGGGCTTGGCCACCCTCATCCTCTTCAGATAACGCGCGCGAAAAAAGAAAAACGCATTCGTTCACGAACGAATGCGTTTTTATATTTGCCGTTACAATTCCGCGTCTTATCTTCGCCTCTGTGCGTGGTGCATGATTTCCTCGATCTCTGCGACTTCCTTGGGGGCGAGGGCGGTCAATACTTCGCAGCCGGATTCCGTGATGAGGACATCGTCCTCGATGCGTACGCCGATGCCGTGCCAGCGGAGGTCCACGTCCTTGGTTTTCGGTTGGATGTAGATCCCCGGCTCAACCGTGATGACCATTCCGCTTTCGAGCTTCCGCTCACTGCGTCTCCCCTCGTTCCTTTGGTAGTCGCCGACGTCATGCACGTCGAGTCCGAGGTAGTGGCCGACACCGTGCGGATAGAAGGTGCGGTGGAGCCCTTCGGCGATCGCCTTCATCGGGTCACCTTTTGGCATGATCC
>MHLS01000040.1:19847-25706 GCA_001819095.1 Candidatus Lloydbacteria bacterium RIFCSPLOWO2_02_FULL_54_12 | reverse complement strand
GCATCAACCCTTCGACGATCACGATCGCCGCCGTGTCCCCAAGGAGCGAAAAGGGGATACCGGGTCGCGCAAGCGCGAGCGCCGCTTTTTGCGCTTCGAGCACGATCTCGTAGATCGCGCGTTGGTCATCGCTAAAGCGGCCGTTTGCCGGGAATGTGCGCGTGATATCGGATGCGTAACACTCTAACTCGCACCCCGCGTCGACGAGCACCAGATCGCCGTCGGCGATCTTTTTTGCGTTCTCGTTGTAGTGGAGTGTGCATGCATTCGCTCCTGAAGCGACGATGGAGGGATACGCATGGTGCGGATGCCCGCCCGCCTTCGCAAAGCGATAGGCGATCTCTGCCCCAAGCTCGTGTTCGGTCATGCCGGGCGAGACGAGCGAAAGTATCTCGCGGTGTGTTCGCGCGGAGATCAACCCCGCCCGCCGCATGAGTGCAATCTCGGTCTCGTCTTTGATAAGCCGCATTTCGCCGATTAGGTGATCGATCTTTCCTGTGATTGCCTGAAGAGGGTTCTCCGTACGTGAACGCCTGATGACCTTCTTCAAATACGGCAGTACCGCATACGCCCTCTCATGAGCGCAATAGATCACCGCCTTTTTGCGTACGAGACCGACCAGCGCTCGCTCTACGTCTTCTTCCGGCTCGTTCGAGTATGTTTCGTCGAAGCCGAATGCTTTTTTTGCACCCTCGACGCCGGCACGCTTGCCGTGCCAGATCTCCGCCAGCGGGTCGTTCGGGGCGCAGAAGAAAATCGAGCGGGGGCGCTTGCCGCCCTCGATCAGGAGGAGCGCATCCGGTTCGTTCCAGCCGGTGAGGTAATAAAAACCACTCTCTTGTCGAAAGAGGTAGTCGTTGTCGGCGTTACGCGTCTTCAAGACCGCTCCGGGAATGAGCGCGACCGCTCCTTCACCTATGGCACGGCCTAAACGACGGCGCCGCGTTGTGTAGACACTCATTATTCCTCCAGTTGCAACGAACTTAGTCTCCATCCACCCTAGACGGCTCCGGGTAAAAAGGCAATGCCTTGCGACGGCTGCGACCCGCCAAAAAATACAAGGTCGAACCTTGAGCATCAATTCTTAAGGTTCGACCTTGTATTTTGGGTTGTACTTTTCGCTCGCCTTCGTCGAAGCTCAAATGCCGCCCAGCGTGAGGTCTTTGTTCTTTGCGAAGCGGTAGAGCTCCGCAGGGCGTGAGCGCCCGCCTTTTTTTATTTTGCCCGCCGGTTTGAGAAAGTCGAGTGCGAGGACTTTTTTGCGGAAGTTCCGTTTGTCGAGCACTTCGCCCTGCACTGTCTCGTGCGTTTGCTGGAGTTCCGTGAGCGTAAAGAGCGGCGGGAGGAAGTGGCGGCCGATGGTCGTATATTTGATCTTGTTCTCGAGGCGTTCGAGCGCCACTCTTCCTATCGTATTGTGGTCGTAGGCGAGCGCGGGGAGTTTGCGGATGTCGACCCAAGTTGCGCCCTTGGTGACCGCTTCGGCGCGTGACGGGGGAATGAGCGCGATGTATGCGACCGAGACGACGCGCCCGCGCGGGTCGCGGTCGACGGCGCTGAAGGCGTAGAGTTGTTCCATGTACGAAGGCGACTCAACACCCGCTTTATTTTTCATGTGGCGCTTCACCGAGTCGTCGGCGGTCTCTTCGGGAAGGATCATGCCGCCGGGAAAGCCGTGCGCGTTCTTGAAGTGCGTTCCCCGTATGGGTATCAGAAGTACCTTCAGTTTTTTGTCGAGTATCGTGAAAATGACCACGTCGGTCGCAATGACCGCGAAGCGGATGTCCTCTGGAGCCGGACTTCTTCCAGTTGTCGCCATTGGTGTATAGTGTACACGAACTTTTTGTGTTGTCAACAACAACGACAACAACACGCTCTTTATTATGTGGAATTGACTTTCCCATACTGGTTTGAGACACTCCTATTAGTGGTAAAGTTTTGTTTCCGTGCCTCGTACGGAAATTTCTTTGATTGAAAGGAACAGACCATGGCCAAACAGCATGGAACAGACCTAAAGCCGACAACGCCGGAGCAACACGCAATACTCACGGGTGAAACTGCCCTTCCTGTGGCAAAAGCGAACCCATCGTTCGCACTGATGCAAAAGTTGGCAAGCAATAAAACGACAAAGCGTCGCGCGTTGACGGCCACCTCTAAAGCACTCGAAATTGAATTGATACCGGGTCCACGTCTCATTCGTGAGCAACAATTCTGGGCGAAGCTCGGCGTTGCCGTCGTAATCGACGATCTCATGATACCGGAACTGCCTACGGACTTCACTGAGGTCGCAATCATCCCGGATACTCTCACGTGTGAGCAGTTGTTCGCACTCTGCGCCAAGCACTTCCTGTCGTGGAAGTACGACTACGACCTAAACAAAAGCACCAGAAAGCAAGTGCGACCCAAGGGCACCTACGTCGTCGGGTATCGTGGTGGCATCGAGCCCGACCTCGAGCACCGGGGCAAGGGTTACGGTGTCGCGACTAAGGAAGGACTCATCTTTATGAACCCCAAAGAGCGCCTCGTTGCCGAGTTGCGGTATGCTGTCCCCAATGGGGTCTATCTCAGTCGCCACCTTGATGTGAAGGGAGGCACCGTCACCTCCTCCCTCACCTTGGGCGCCATTTCGTTCTTAGCGCGCTGGAATACGTTGAACAGCACGTTTATCGTGAACGCCAGCGTTCAATCGTACACCCTCCCCGACTGCGGTCACCGCCAAGTAGTTTGCGCTTAAGTCTTTTTTCTTTTACCCTTTCCGTATTTGCTGAAGCAAACACGGAAATTTTTGTATACTCGCTTTAGCGTATCGCCTTAGGATCCGTTCACAAATAACTTCCTCGTTGTTTGTGATTACGGCTCCTTGGGCCACGTTCATATCTTATGGGAACTTATTTATGAACGGGGACTTATGTGGGGGATGCAACTCTCACTTTTGAGAGTGAGACGTTTTCATTTTGGAGTGACAGCAACACGTTCGTAAGCTTAGCCATTCATCCACGTGCTTACGCCCGTGGCAATTCTGGCTCACGCTAGCAAAAAACGTCCTCAATGTTTAAACGATGATACAAAGTTTTTTCTAGTTGATGACCGACATAATCATGCCGATGGTCGTCCAGTCCGGATTGGGGGAGTCGAGGATCTCACGGACTGTTTTTATTTCCACATAGGTCCTTTCAGAGAATTCACCGTCACCATGTGCGACCCCCTTCTCTCTCCGGAACCATTCAAGCTCCTCTTTCGTGATTCGGGCGGAAAAAAGATGCGCTTTATGCGTGGAAAGCGTCGCGGCGAGTTGGCGTGGCGCATGCATTTTGAAGCGGAAGGGGTCTATGGTGAAGCCAGTTTCCTCTCTCAGCTCCTCGACGGCGTTCTCGGGGGGTTCTATGCCGGGTCTGGAGGCGGACCCGCCGGGTAATTCCCAGACGTTGCCGTCAGTTGTCGCCGCAGGAGAGCGAAACTCTTTGATGAGTATGACCTCAGTTTCCGCGCTTGTTTTTCCCGGATGATAGAGCAAGATCGACGAAATGTCCGGCCTCGAAACAACCACCTCATTGGTCTTGTTTCGATTTTCGCTTTTCACGTATATATTCACGTGAAGAACAAAGAGGAATATGAGCTCCTTCTTTTTGCCGACACGAAAGACGGAAAGTACACGTGCCCCGTCCAAGCGATTACCAGCATTCTTTTGCGCTTGATACCATGCTTGGAAATGCGGCGTGCGCCAAATATAGAGTGGCACTTCTCGTTCACCATCGCTACGCTCCGCGCCATCGCCGAGCATTTTCAAAGCAAGCGCGGCTGTTCCTTCGAGTGTTTCGGCGCTTGGAACGAGCAGTTTTTTCGCATAGTAGCGCTGGTAGTTCGTCTTTGGTGCATTAGGGGGGGCGCCGAACACGCTTTTTCCGGAGTATTTCCACGTCCCCCACTCGTCGTTCGTCGTGAAGGCGGGCATGTTCTTAATCTCGCGGGGAACCCAAAAGAGCACGCAGTCCGCGAGGTTAAGGTGTTTGTCCTCCCACTCGAGCTGGCCGTCGTAGTCCTTGCGCCACATACCGTCCCGCGCCTCCGGTACGAAGACCACGCCGTCGTAGCCCGAAGTCTCGAGGATGCGGAGCGCTTGGGGGCGCCACGATGGCGTTTGGTCGTCGCGCGGCGTCGGCCCGGCGAGGAAAATTGATCTTGTGTATTTTTCCGGTGCGTTCTCGAAAGCGTAGACGATGTGCATGGTCGTTTTCCTCCGAAGAGTGTTAGAAACTTCCTGCCTCCTCTTTAGCATACCGCTCCTTTATCTGCAAACGGCGCGGGCGGACTCCCTCCGTGGTATTACACAGCTTATACGGGGTATACTGGATATATGAAGAGCGCTTTCGAGTTTCCGAGAAGCGTTACTGTGACCGATCAGGAGATCGATCTTTCTCATTTGAGCGCGGAAGAAAAAGCGTTCGCTTTACAGGTCGCCGATGATGCATTCCTCCATTACGAGCGTTTTCAAAAACCGCGCGCGATCTTCGGCATCGCGGGGCCTTCGGGGGCGGGCAAGTCGCTCCTTGCGGCACTCGTCAAGGAGATTGCCCGCACACGCAGTCTCTCGTTTTTCGTCGAAACTGTATCCGTCGACGGGTTCCATCTTCCGAATGAATATCTTGTGGTGGAGGAGAGGGATGGAGTGAATCTGCGCGCGGTGAAGGGGAGATATGACACCTATGATACACAACTTCTGGCGGGCGAACTCGCGCGTTTTCGGGAGGGCGGGGCGGTGCGCTTCCCTGCGTACTCGCGGAAGATCCACGATCCGGTTCCCGGCGCGGTCGCTATCGCTGAACCGAATACACTCCTCATTCTCGAAGGGCTCTGGCTTCTTTTTGAGGATGCGGGATGGAAGTTCGTCCGCGACGAACTCGATCACACCTACTTTTTGGACGACGAGTTGGATCGCTTGCGCAGACATACGATCCTCCGCCATGTCCGCGGCGGGCGCGACGAAAAGGATGCGGCGCGATTTTACGACAAAAGTGATATGGAAAATTATCGTCTGGTGATGCGCACGAAGAAATTCGCCGACCAATTCCTCTCGTGGCCCACCGCCCCAGAAAAAAGAAAAACCGACGCACTATCATGATCGTGCGTCGGCGGTGTTCTAGTGTTTGTGCGGCGTCTGTCCCGGCGCGGGGTTCGGTGTCGGCGCGCACTCTTTCTTGAAGTCGTCCGGATAGACCGTCTTCAAGAGACCGCACCAGTCTTTTCACCAGTCGTCCGGATCCGCCATCGGTGTCCACGGCACATCATTTATCGAAGCGGCGCTTTTGAACGTGCCGTTCGGAAGGAAGTGGATATGGAAGACTCCATACCACGCTTTGGCGGAATACGCGTCGGCAAAGGTGAGGACGACGTTCATCATCCACTCTTGGTCCATGCACATGAGGTCGTTCCATGCCACAGTTCTGGCTACGCCGTCTTGAACGCGTCCTTGAAATTCTCGGATCGCGTAGGTGATGGCCGCGGTTTGTCCCGCACTTACGCACGCTGTCTCGGTAGATGCGACGGCGCCAGAGCGGTCTTGCGCATGTGACGCAAAAGGCGAAAAGAGGAAGAAGATCAGTGCCAGAAACTTGAATACCCCAGTGTGCATTGGAGGACTCCTCGGAGATTTTCTTGGTGGAGTTTTACAGATTTAGAGAACGATGTCAAATAACATGACAACGGTGATGTGCTCGATGGGAATACAAGGTCGGACCTTGGGGATAAATTCTTAAGGTCCGACCTTGTATTCTTATAAAAAATCCGCCCTCCTCTTTCGAGTCGGAGCGGACCATTTGTTCCACGGAACTAATCTGTTTTTTCGAGGTCGGCGATCACTGC
>MHLS01000040.1:0-19839 GCA_001819095.1 Candidatus Lloydbacteria bacterium RIFCSPLOWO2_02_FULL_54_12 | reverse complement strand
GAGCGCATTGTCTCGGAGCGCGGGAACGAGGTAGACCCGACCCGCACCGAGAATGGCAACTGTCGGCGGCACCACGATCGGCGTGCTGTAGCGGCCTGCGATTGCGCCGAAATTGGTGAGCGTGATCGTGTTCCCGCGCAGTTGCTCCGGCGCAAGCGTTCGTTTTCTCGCGTTCGAGACGAGCTCTTTGATGCGCAGACCGAGCTCCTCGTGCCGTATCTGTTCGGCATTGTGGAGGACCGGCACCAGCAGGCCTTCCGCCATATCGACGGCGATGCCGACGCTCACGCTTCTCACAAGCCTTCTCACCAGTCGTGTACGGTCGTAGAAAGCGTTCAATGCCGGTTCGGCGCGGACCCCCGAAAGGAGTGCGCGTACAAGCCTCGGCATGGTGGTCGATCGGTCATTCCAGTCCTCGATGTCGGCGTCTTCTATGATTGTGACGGCGGCGACTTCTCTTTGGGAGAGCGCCATCGCTTCTGCCATCACTTTCCGAATGCCGCCGAGTCGCTCTTCGCTCTCCGGTCGTTCCGCGACCTTTGCTTTTCCGCGGGCGACGTCCTCTTTGGTGACGATGCCCTCCGCTCCGGTTGGATCAACTTTGTCGGGGTCGATGCCGAGCTCTCTGGCGAACATCCGAGTCGAGAGCAGCATCTTGGCGCGCGTACCGTCGGCGTGTGTGTCTTGTGCAGGTCGGTTCGTTGGTTCGGGCGTCGGCGCTTGAGGATCGGGCTTCGGGGTTGTTTCTCCGGCGGGCAAGACCTTTGCGTCCGTGTCGTCGGCGAATTCGACCAAAGGCGATCCCGTGGGAACGACTGCACCGACGTCGGCGCACAGGCGTTCGATACGCCCGCTCCACGGCGACGGTATTTCCATCAGCGCTTTTGCCGTCTCGACCGACACCAATATCTGGTCGGCCGCTACCGTACTTCCGGCGGCAACGTGCCATTCCCTGACCTCCGCTTCGGGCAGTCCTTCGCCGAGATCGGGAAGTTTGAATATTTTCACGACGACACCTCCCTTATCCGTGTCTTACAGAAGAGTATCAGAACCCTTTTCAGGGACCATCTCCTTGCTGTATAGCACGCTTCCCTCTATTTGCAAGCACGCGGAAGACGCCGCCTGTTTATTTTTTGCGCGACCCCTGTGAGTCAATCCGTTGATGCGCCGAACTCTCGCGGGATGAATCCCGTTAGAGATAGGAAACCAAGGGTTTCCGCTCACGACTTTTGCGTCCCAGTTATTTTGCCGTTTTTAAGCAGGTGCATCTTTGGCGTTTAAAGATGCGAGGACCTCTAACGGGATGAATCCGTTCTGCTGAAGGTTCCACAATTTCGCATAGAGGCCTTTCTTTGTGAGCAGTGTCTCGTGCGGGCCATCTTCGATGATGCGCCCCTTATCCATGACGATGATGCGGTCCATTGAACGAATCGTCGAGAGACGGTGCGCGATGACGATCGTGGTGCGGCCTTTCATGAGTTCTTCGAGTGCCTGCTGGATATAGCGCTCGGACTCGGAGTCGAGAGAGGAGGTTGCTTCGTCGAGCATGATGATGGGGGCATTTCGAAGGAATGCGCGGGCAAGTGCCACGCGCTGGCGCTCGCCGCCGGAAAGTTTTATTCCGCGCTCGCCGACCAAGGTGTCGTATTTTGCGGGAAGAAGGTCGATGAACTCGTCGCAATGTGCGAGCTTGGCCGCGTAGAGCACCTCCTCGTCAGTTGCGCCCGGTCTCCCGTAACGGATATTCTCCATGAGCGACCGGTGGAAGAGTGCCGGGTCTTGCGGTACAAGGGAAAGCGTCTGCCGTAGCGAGTCGAGCGAGAGTTCCCGTATCGACGTGCCGTCGATCGCCACATCGCCCCCCGTCGGGTCGTAGAATCGGAAGAGGAGTTTCACTATAGTCGATTTTCCTGCCCCTGAAGGACCGACCAAGGCGACGCGCTCTCCCGCTTTCATCGTTGTGGTAAAGTCATCGATGATCGTCTGTGCGTTGTAGCAGAAAGAGACATGGTCGAATCGCACATCGCCGCGCGCACGGGTGATCGTCCGCGCCTCGGGTGCGTCTTCGATCTCGTGCGGTGTCTGCATGATCTCCGTCATCTCTTTTGCGTCGGCGAAACTGTCGTACACGTCGCGGATGAGGCGGCTGAACGACCACAGTTGTCCGGAAAGGCGCACGATATATGCCTGTACCAAGACGAAGGTGCCGACGGAAAACTGCCCTTTCTCCCAGAGTCCGATGCCGACGTAGAAGACGGCGAACTCCACGAAAACGATGAAGAGCGACTGAATGGAATCGAACGACTGCGCCAGATTCCACCGAAAGCGGTTCATGTGCATCTGCGTCTCGACCTGATAGCCGTAGCGCAACTTCTCGAATTCATGCGAGCCGTGCGCTTCGACGGCCGATTGGTTCGTGATAATGTCGGCGAGTGTTCCGGTCGTCTTTGAATCTTGCGCCGCACCTGCGATGTCGTACTTCAATTTCCACCGTGCGAAGACGTAATTGACGGCGAGGAAAAGAGCCGTCCACAAGAGGACGATGACGGCCATCGTTTTCTCTTCTCTCGCGAGGATCCACAGTACACCTGCGACTTGAACGACGATCGGGATGATGTCGTAGATGACCCTATCCGCGATGCGGTCGTAGCCGTTCGCGAATCGGTTGACACGCTGTACCAAGGTTCCGGTGAAGGTGGACGTGAAGAAGCGCTGTGAGTGGTGGATGAGGTGGGCGAATGCGCGCTCGCGCAGATCCGCCACCACCCGTGAAGCGAGGAACTGGTTCGCAAAATGCGCCGTTCGCCACGCGACGAAGTTGAAGAGCCCTAGCCCGAGGATGAGGACGATAATGTGCCGCAACTCGCCGGAGCGACCCATGGACTCTCCACCCCGCGTGAGGATATCGAAGAAGTCCTTATAATAGAGCGGGCTGACGACGGCGATGACGCTTGACGCAACGACGCTCGAAAGGACGAGTGCAATGGTGACGGGGTGTTTCCACACGGACTCTCCGTAGATGGAAAGCACGTCGCGCGCCTTCACGTGTTTTTCCACCGGAGGAGGTATCTCCATGTCTTTGGCGAAGAGGATGCGTCGAAAGAATGTGTCGAGTACTCCCTCGCGCGCGGCGGCTTTCTTTTCATTTGTGTCGGATGCGGTCATACCCCCCATTCTCCTACAAAGTGGGTGAATAGCAAAGAACAACGAAAACACATCGTGCGGCGAAGGGGTGTGGTAAAGTGTCCGCGATGAATGATAGGATATATGCGGATGCACCTTCTCAAGGAGGAGTGCGGTGTTCAAAAAATGTTGTTGCGCACTTCTGCTCGCGTTCGTTGCGACGCTTCCCGCGTGTACGACCGTAAAGGCTTCCGCCGTCGTCTCGCCGAGCGCCTCGGCGGTCGCGGAGCGCATGGAGCTCGTACGCGAGATCAAAGAATACGAAAAACGGATTGGGTGGGGCCCAACGGAGAATTTTCTCCGCTACGAGCACGCCCTCGTTTCCTATTCTTTCTGTGTCTATACGGGGGAGTTTGACTTCAACAGGGTCGTTACTTGGGACGATGAAGGCGGTTGTCCCGAGAAAGAGCGCCACGACAGGTCTTCCGCCGTCGTCGAGGCGGTTGCGGGTTCGGGGACGCCGCTCTCACGGTCGCTCGTCGAAGCGGATATCGCACGCTTCGTGTATGTCATCTTTCACGAGGATTTTCACGAGCAGATCGCGAATATTCCCACGCTTGCGCTTAACGAATCGGCGACGCAGTTGGTTGGGCTTTATGCCGCGGAGGGATTTCTCCGCGAAAAGTACGGCGCCGACTCCGCAATCCACCGCATCTTCGTCGGCGCCATCGATGAGATGCTTCTTTCGGCGCGCATCGAGCGGGAGTATCACGGAAAATTGACGGAGTTGTACGACCGCATCGCGCGCGGCGAGGTGGGACGCGCCGAGGGACTGCGCGAGAAGGCGCTCCTCTACGAGACGATGCGCCGCATTTGTAGAGAAGCCGGACAAAGCGGACTCTATACTTCTTGCAGAGAGCACAAGAATAACGCCGACTTAGATACCGCTCTCCTCTATTCGGCTTTCTACGAACGGTTCCATGAGCTTCATGTGTGTCTCGGCGGTGACGCGAGAAAGACCAGCCTCATGCTCATGCAACTTGTCGGAGAGTCGCTTACCGAGGAAGACGAATTCATCAGCCGCATGCATGCACTGATGGAGCAAGGTTGTCGATGATATATACCGGACGCTTTCGCGGCCGGTTTTTTCTTTTGCGAGCGGCATATCCTCTCAACCACACTTTCGGTTATACTGGTCGTATGGCACTTCGGAAATTATTGAAGCACGTTTTCATGTTAGCGGCACTCGGTGTGCTCGCGTATGCGTTCCGAGAACCGCTTGTCACCAATCTCTCATGGCTCGTTCGAACACAGTTCCCCTGTAGCCGGCCGATCACTTATACGGTCGCCGCTTTGGATGCGCGTTTCGGCCTTTCGGAGGAGGACTTTCTTTCCGCCATTCTCGAGGCGGAGGCGATGTGGGAAAAGCCGATCCAGAAAGAACTTTTTGCGCGTAGTCCCGACGGAACGCTCAAGATACATTTGATATACGACTATCGTCAGGAGGCCACCGAGAAGCTTCGCTCGCTCGGTCTCGCGATCGACGGGAGCCGGTCTTCTTACGATGCGCTCAAAACGGGTTACGAAGCGTTGCGCACGAGTTACGAAGCGAAGCGATCCCGTTATGACGCGGCAGTCGCGGCGTTCACGGAGAAGCAGGATGCGTATAACAAGGAAGTCGCGCGAATGAATGCGAGGGGCGGTGCGAAACGCGAAGAGTATGACCGCCTCCTTCTCCAACAAGGAGAGTTCGGGACGGAGATCACGAAGATACGGCGGATGGAAGATGAACTCAACGCCGATATCGAGAAACTGAACGCGCTCGTCGTCGTCTTGAATCGCCAAGCGGCGGCCCTCAACTTGAACGTGGAGACGTTCAACGAGGTCGGCGAAGCGCGCGGCAGAGAATTCGATGAAGGCATCTACGGGGTCTCCGCGGAGGGCGAGGCGATCGATATCTATCAGTTCGACACGAGAGAGAAGCTCGTGCAGGTTTTGGCGCACGAGCTCGGCCATGCGCTTGGCCTCGATCACCTCGACGATCCCGAAGCGATCATGTACCGCCTGAACCAGGGCGAGAACAAAGCACTCTCCGCTTTCGACCTTGCCGCCGTCAGGGCGCATTGCAAGATCAAGTGAAAGGTACAAGGTCGGACCCCCGGTACCACCCGCAGGCGGAGCTACGGGGCAGGCTTAAGAATTGATGCTCAAGGTCCGACCTTGTACTTTTCGTTCAATTCTCCGGTGTTCCGTCGGAGTTTTGCAATACCCACGCTTTCGCCTACACTGGGGAAATGTCGGGAACATACGGAAAGCAAGACCGCGGCACGGCGAGCGCGTATGCCGAATATTTTCGCGGCATGGACAAGTCGGTGGCGCAGAAGATCGCCCTTGTGAGCGCATACCTTCCGAGGAAGGGGACGGTGGCCGACATGGGTTCGGGAAGCGGAAAAGGCAGTTATGATCTCGCGCGTCTGTTCCCGAAGCTCACCGTCGTCGGCGTAGACGTTAATCCTGTTGCGGTGGCGCACGCACAGCGAACGCATGTCCTCCCGAACTTGGAGTTTCGGGTCGGAGATATCGCGCACGATGTCTTTCCCGAGCATTCCCTCAATGCGATTGTGAATTCCTCCGTGCTCCATCACGTTACCTCTTTCAACGACTTTCAACTGCAGAAGATCTACCGGCTCTTTGATTCCCAGACACGGGCACTCAAAGAGGGCGGTGTGCTCACCGTCAGAGATTTCGTCGTACCGAGCATCGCGAAGGACGTGCTCCTCGAACTTCCGCGTGACGACGGGAAAGCCGAAGGGGGGCCGACGGAGCTTTCCACGGCCGCTTTGTTCGAGGAGTTCTCCCGCACCTTTCGTTGTGCCGCCTATCGCAACGGTAACATTCCTTTCACGCGCGTTAAGGAAGACGCCCGACATGCCGTCTACCGTGTTTCACTGCGCTACGCGACGGAGTTCCTGCTTCGAAAAGACTATCGGGAAGATTGGGCGACCGAACTCCTTGAAGAGTATCTGTATTTTACCCAAGAGCAGTTCGAAGAAGAGTTCCGCAGACGCAATATGCGCATACTTCTCTCGAAGCCTGTCCAGAACGATTGGATCGTTGAGCATCGCTGGAGAGGGAAGGTTGCGCTCCGAGAGATCGACGGGGCACCGACGGACTTTCCGCCGACGAATTATCTTATCGTCGGAGAAAAGGGGCCGAAGGGCTCCGGAGTGGCGATACGCGAAACGGAAAGCGTTGCGCTTAATCTCCCGGCGTTCTTGCGTATGGAACATTTTCGCCACCGTACGACCGGAAAGGTTTGGGATCTCGCGAGTCGCCCGCATGAGACCATTGACGTCGTCCCTTGGTTTTCCGAGGACGGAGAAATTTACGTCGTCGGGCGCTCGCGGTATCCGCGCCCGGTCGTGAATACGACGTGGAAGGACCCTCCCTTCGAGAGGACGGGCACATCAGGATATGTGAACGAACCGATCACGGCGATCATTCCGGAAGGAAAGGAGCCGGAGGCGCTTGTGCGCGAGATCCTCAAAGAGCGGGCGGGGATATCACCCGAGGAGATCCGTGGTGTCGGCGTCGATGCGCTCCGTTATTACCCGTCTCCGGGCGGTACGAACGAGGTCGTGCATTCATTCGCGGTCGAGATTGCTCCGCGATACGAGTTTTCGAGGCCCAAGACAACTGACGGACATTCTCCCGAAGAAATATCCGCGTTCAACGCCCAACAGTTGTTGCGCTCGTGTCAGATCGGGGGAATGCTCGACGCGCGCTTGGAGCTGAATACCTATCATCTGCTCCTCACGCTCGGCATACCGGTAGACCCATGGATCGGCGGCGCGTTCCCGGTGGCTTCCTTTCCCGATGAAACACTGCGCCGTGCGTCGGTCGGCGAGGTCCTCGGAGAGCCTCTTGTGCCGTTCAGTGAAATAGACGGACCGGAACCATCACGCTACCTTTCGATCCGCCGGGGGCATTTCGAAGAATACACTGCTGATGATGCGGTGCGTTCCTCCTGGGACCTTGAGTATGTCATTCCGCAGTCGAAGAGCACGAACACGGTCATCGTGGTAGGTGTTCTCGATAGCGGCGGTACACCGTTTCTCGCACTGGAGGAGCGGGAACTTCCGATGGCGCAACGCCAGTCTGGGAGTGCGACCTATCTCGACATACCCGCATGGCGATTGCCGAAAGAGGTCACCACAGCCTATGCGGCGGATGAGTTCCTTCGAGCGCGTTTCTCCGAAGAGTTCGGCGTGCTCATTGCGTCGGTGAAATTCATCGGCGGTTCATTCTACCCTTCTCCGGGAACATCTCCGGAAACCGCGATGCTTGCGGCTATCGCCCCAGAAACATATGGAAACGGCAAGCTCGTCTGGGTTGCGCTCCCCGAGCTCATATCCGGACGGCTTACGCTTTGTGACGGACATCTGCTCATCACCGTTTTTCGTGTAGCGCACTGCCTCGGGCTTTTACGCGGCCTGCCCCATTAGAAGTCGCGGGCGCATCCTATTCGGTCTTGCTTTGCCGGTAGTGCCCAACTGAAGAAACGTTTGGTAAACAAGCGCAGAGAACTTTTTTGTCCGCGTCCTACTTCTCACGGGGTTGACGAAACAAAAAGGTTGTCGATAATAGGCCTCAGAAGCAGATTGAGCGGAGGACCCTCCGGTGATGATCGCAAAGCCTTTGAAGAAAGGCGTCGATTGGACGTTCGGGGCGCTACTGAGGGCTTTTATGAGGAATTGTTTCGTCCACCCGCTCATCCGACTGAACTATCGGGTGACGGTCGAGGGCGAAGAGGAGTTGCGCTTTGCACACGAGGGCGCCATTGTCGTCGCGAATCATATTTCGCGCGTCGACGGACCGTTCATCGTCTCCATGCTGTGGCGCCATGTGCGGATCCGCCCCACGGCATGGCACGCCGAGTACACGCATCCGGCGCAGTGGCCGGTCATGAAACTTTTTGGCGCGGTCTGCCTCGGCAGTCCGAAACATCTGCCGGAAGAAGAACGCCTCCGGAGAAAAACGGAATCAAAGCGCATTATGAAAAAGATCCTTGACGCAGGACACCCGCTCCTCATTTTTGCGGAGGGCGGCATCGGCGACGGTACCCGCGTTTCCGTCCCACCGCATTACTCCGGAGTGCACGACATGATCGCGGCCCACCGCGACAAGCCGGTCATTTTTGTTCGATTGAGCGGCCTCGAGTATTCTGCGTTCGGAAAGCGTAGCGGGCATACGGGATCCTTTCGACGCCTCCCAGTCACCATGACGCTCACGCGGACCGGCCACCTGTCGCTTGAGGGGGGTCCACAAGGACTCAATGCGCGGATCGAGCGTTTCTTCAATGACGGCGTACCCCTTGCGACCGAATAAAAAAGGCCCTTCCTAGGGTCTTTTGTTTTGCATCGATCTTTTGCTGTCGTTCCGCGGGGTGAGGCAGGTCTTCGAGGCGACCTTCTTCACGCCGTGCACACGAGGACGTCCGTCGTCGTCGAGCGCCACATAGACGACGCGCTCGACGGTGATGACCGGCTTGCGCGATTCGTGAGTGGTCACTTTGACGCGGAAGGTGAGCGAGGTCCTTCCGACCTCGGTCAGGCAGACGGCGATGCGGATGAGCTCCCCGCGCTGGACCGGACGTTTGAAGACGATATCGCTTATCGCGACCGTCGCAACATTCGTCGAGCCGACGAGCTCGATTGCGGCAATTGCCGTCGCTTCGTCGATCCACGAAAGGAGCGTTCCGCCGAAGAGCCGATTCGTGCCGTTCAGATGTTCCGGACGCACGAGATGCTTCACGATCTGTACCATACGCCCTCCAAAGGAAAGGAACCTATCCGCATCCTCTCATGCCGCAGTAAAACAGACAATCACCTTTTACGCGTACCCTGCGGCTTTTTCTTGTCCATCGTTTTCGCGCCGGGGCCGGTCCCTTGGATATGCACGGGGTCCTTGAGGTCGCCCCTCATGCGGTATGCTTTCCCGAATCCGCGCACATAGACCGCCTCTTTCGGTTCGAGCCGGAAGAGCGTGAAATCGGCCAGCGGTCGTATGAGAAGGAACGGTTTTCCGAATCCGACCTCGAAGCTGTCCATCATCAGTTTCCACTTCGTGCCCTCCCGCTGGACAACCGTTACCGCGCAGGTGAAGGTGATGCGTTCGCGCGCGAAAAGGTTGTGCGATGCGCTTTCGTCGTTGATAAGCAGGACGCTTGCCGTTTTTCGTTCGAGGAGGTCGCGGGTGTGGCGCGAGAGCGCGCTCGTGTAAATATAGAACGCTTCGCCGTCGTGAACGAAGGGCGCGTAACTTGCGGTCGGCACACCCTTCCTTGCTGTTGCGAGTACGAGCGTCTTACGTGCGGCGAGAAATGCCTGTGCGGATGCTTCCGTCGTTTCGGTCATTGCGCTTCTTTCCGAATGATCTTCTCCGGCGAGTATAGTCGGGGGAAGCATGTCCGTCAAACGTCTGCACAAAAAACAACCCGCCTTTGGCGGGTTGTTTTTAAGCGAGCGCTTGTTTATGCGCGCTTGACGTTGACCGCGTTCGGTCCCTTCGGAGAATCCTCGGTGTCGAAAGACACCGCGTCGCCCTCCTCGAGTTCCTCGAACGTGACACCCACGAGCGCTTTGCTGTGGAAGAAGAGGTCCTTCTCCATTCCCTGTGCGGAAATGAATCCGAAGCCTCGGTCCGTTTTCTTTTTGATGATCCCTTGCATGTTGTTGGCAAGTTAGCCGGTAAAATACAATTGATATTTGCAATGAAAATTCGACTTCTTTTCTTATAGCAACTTCTTTTGTCCGTACAGGATAGCAGATAAGGGCTACTCTGTCAACCGCGCGCCCCCGAAGCCCTTGCAATAATATACTAAATATGGTATAATCCACGACGGTTAGCACTCTGTCAATCAACTACTGTAAGGAGACGGCAAATGCTTTATCTTCTGGTGGCATTCGTAATCTCGGCAATCTCGTCGCTTCCGCTATTTCTCGGGAAACAACGTGGTGCCGGCGTCGTGGTTCTCGCCTTGGGAACCCTTCTCGGTTGGTGGTTTCTCTACGCCGTGGCGGCGGGTTTTGCTGGTCCGATGTTCGGACCACTGCTCTTCTTTGTCGCCTTAGGTTCGTCGGGTGCGGTCGCGCTCGGCTTCATACTCAACGACATGAGCGACAGTCGCCGAGGAAGCGGACTCACCATCTTCCTCGTCCCCGTGATGGCCTGGCTTGCGACCGGCGGGATTCTCTTCTACAGCTCTGGAATGGTGAACGCTCCGCAATATCGGGCGCTCGTCGGTGACATGGAGAAGCGGGTCTGGACGCAGGATGTTCAGCCGAAAGATCCGGCGCACGTGCGGCTCGTGTCGTACGAGAACGCCGTCTATCTTGCAAGGAAAGTCGTGGGCGAGCTCGGCACCGTCGGAAGCCAATTCGCGGTCCGCGAGGACGCACTCACACTACAGGCGATCAAGGGCGAGCTCTGGTACGTCATTCCGCTCGATTTCGCCGGATTCCGCGCGTGGCTCAACACGGGTACCTCGGTGGGCTATATCATGATCCACGCGGAGGACCCGAATCATCAGCCGATCGTGAAGCAGTTGCCGAAAGAAAAGCAATTCGTCTTCACGCCGGGCGCATATTTCGGGAACGACCTGATTCGGCACCTGCGGCTCGACGGCGGCAATTTGCGGGTCAAACTGAACGGGACGCATCTCGAGATTGATGATGACGGCAACCCCTCATGGGTGACGACGGTGCTCGAGCCTTCGATCGGCCAGTTCGGCAATAAGGTGAAGGGTGTGCTCATCACCGATCCGGTCACCGGTGTTTCGCAGTTTGCTCCGCTCGGGGAAGTCCCCACTTGGGTCGACCGCGTCATTCCGCGCGACCTCATGAAGAGCTACATCGACCACTGGGGTGAGTACGTGCATGGCTGGGTCAACAGCTGGTGGGGAAAACTCGATCTCACCGAAGCCGAGAATCCCGCACTCATCTACGGAAGCGCGCATGAACCCAACTACGTGACGGGAGTCACATCGCAGAATGCGAAGGATGATTCCTTGGTCGGGATTATCTACACGCATACGCGTACGGGGAAAAGCGTCTATTACGAGATCAAAGGCGGCGCGACGGACGAGGCGGTAGGGAAGGCGGTTGCCAAGTTCCAGGACGTGCAGTTCAAGCACCTCCACCCCGGCTCCCCGCAACTCTACAACCTCTACGGCACGATGGCGTCCATCGTTCCTCTGGTCAATGAGAACCATGCCTACAGTGGGGTCGCGATCGCGAACATCAACAACGTTCAGCAGATCGCGGTCGGACGCAGTCTCTCCGAGGCGGTGCGGCAATACCAGCGCATCTTGGGGACGACCGGCGACTTGGCGCATCTCGAGAAGGAAAAGAAACTTTCCGTCGTCGAGGGCGTCATTGCAAGGGCGAAGCAAGATCTCACCCAGAACGGCTCGGTGTACTACGTCGTCATCGAGGGCGCGAAGCAGGCCTTCGTCGGTGGAAGCGGGGAATTTCCGCTTCTCCCGCTCGCGCAAGCGGGCGACCGCGTGAAGGTCGAGTTCTACGCGTCGGGTGAGTCGGTCGTACCGATGCATTCCTTCACGAACCAGTCGCTTCCGATCGAGAAGTCGAAAGCCGAGGCGGCGACGACCGAGCGCAAAGAGGGGTCAAGAGACGCGAACGAGGCGAAACCGGTCCGCCGGAACGTCGAAGAGCGTATCAAGAACGCGACGCCCGAAGAACTGAAGAAACTCGAAAAGGCTCTCGGGAAGTAGTTGAGAAGGTTCAAGCAATGGGACGCGGGGGGAGAATACCCCCGCGTTTTTTTATTGGCGTGTAACACCCCGCGACTCTGTCGCGGGGATACACTAAGACGAGCATCGGCGGTGGCCGATTCTTCCTCCAAAAAAACAGCCCATGGTGTCGCCTCGTGAGCTGGCAGTTCCGTCTGTCTCACGGGGTGACCTGTTTTATAAAAAAGATCGCCGCGGGGAAATTCCGCGACGACGTGTCAGGTGAGCGCAAGGACTCCGACGGCGAGGTGAAGTCCGAAACCGGAGACGGGATAGACGAGTTCCGCCCACTCTTTTTTCCAGCGAAGGACGACCACAAGCGTTTGAAAGAAAAAGCAGTTCGCCCAGAGGAACCAAGAAAATGCGATCTCACTTCCGGGATCTCCCGTGACGGAGATAAAGGTCGGGATGAATGCTACGGAGAGCGCGACCTGCACCAAGAGGTTCGCGCGCCTCGAAGAGCGAAACCACCACCAGACGATCGCCGCGATCACTCCGGTCGTAAGCACCGCGATATCGTATTCGCCTAACGCTCCCGCCTTTCCGAAAAAGAGCGCGAAGAAAAATGTAGTGACGCACAGGAGGGAGTTCGTCGTCGGGAGAGCGCTTTTCACCCAGTCTCCACTCATGGCCTTGTAGCTCGTGAAGTTGAGCACGGTGATCGTTCCCCACAAGAACCACGAGGTGATGTTTGGGCTTGCGTCGCCTGCGAACGTCTTCCAGTTATAGAGCGCGAATCCGGTGATGCTTGAGAGCATCGCGATCGCCACAAGGGCGCGCGAGAGCGTTTCGGATCTCAACGGCGCCTCCGCGTAGTAGTTAGTCTCACATGACGATACGCTTTTTTTGCAACTTATCAAATGCTCGTAATGTGTACCGTCACTCCGCCTCCCTTGGGGGGGTGGATTGCTAGGCGACAATCTCGGCACGAACCGAAGAAAAAACTCTGACATCGACACGATATCAGAGTTTTGTTTCTCGCGGCCCGCGTCCAATCAAAAGGGCTCTTTTGTCAGTTCGCGGATGGGAATGAACACGAGATGGCGGTCGGTTTCTCCCATCATGATGCCCACCACGCGCCCCCGTTGATCAACGAGCGCCCCACCGGATGTTCCTACAAACCGTTCGTTCCATGATACGGATGGGCGACTCGCAACAAGGTATGCTGAAAAAAAGAGATCACCATGAGTTGTTTTCGGACGTTTCTTTTTCGCCCCAGCAAGGGTTTCCGCTTCTCTTTTCGCTGTTACGGGGGCGAAGTCTTTTGTCGGAGCGTCCACGTGGCTAATATGTAGCGGCGCGACGCGCTCACAGAGGCTACCCACTTCGAACTCTCTGCATTTTTTGTTGCCGAAAATTCGGTGGGGCAACTGAAACCCATAGAGCGTCGTTTGTGCTTCAACCGTCGGCACTTCCGTCGCACTCGAAAATGGCACCAAGCGTGAAACCAATTTCGCATCACAACGAAAGCGCATACGGCCGACATCCGCCACTTTGTGTGCCCAAACCACCTCGAGTTGGCAGCGGTTTCCCTCGATGGTTGTGTAGAATGTTGTGTGGTTGCTTGCTCCGTCAGGATACATGTTGTGCTTCGTTGTGGCGAGGTAGCGCCTTTTCCCCTCCACCACAAATCCAGACCCAATTCCGATCAAAGTTTCTACCCCACGCTGAGTGTCATAAACAAAAACTGGGAGTACGCTGAGGTCGGGAAAAACTTCTTGGGCGTAAGATGCGATTGTTGAGATAACTGCGAGCAGTACGACGGCGAGGCTTATTCGGAGTAAGCGCACGATATCCCCTTTCAGTTCACGGTGTTGTGTAAAGGTTCCCTAATAATCTGTCTAATACAAATCTTATAAATGTCAACACTCCTGGGGACGGCTGGCAAAAGCCCCGCTACCCGCCGCGACCGCTTTTGATGATTTCCGCGACTTGATTCCACAGTGAGTACGGGTCATTCATCTGCCGCTCTGCTTCTTTCCAGTCAAATTTTCCTCGGACATATCTGCGCGTGTCGCTCACTTGGGGAGCGACGGGGAGGTTTTTCATGCCGATCTCGTCGCCGTAGTACATGACGGGCGCACCCTTTGTACCGTAGAGAAGACGGAACGCTTCCGCGATGCGCTCTTGGTCGCCGCCAAAGACCGTGGAAACACGCACTGACGACGCCGCACCTTTTTTGAACGGGTAGCGGTGTTCAGGGTCAAGGAAGTCGTTAAGTTCGGCGCGCTCTTTCGCTAGAAGCGTTGAAAGCGACAGTTCGTCGTGATTGCGGAGAAATGTCGCCCACTGGCAATTGGCGGGTATGGCGAATGAGTCGCTGACCATGGTGTCAACGAGGGCGTGGTCGTTCCGCTTCAGTGCGAGCCAAAATTGCTCCGTAAGCGGAAAGTGGTAAACGAGATGGCACTCGTCGCCGTCGCCGAAGTAGGTTTTTGCAAGGGGAACTTCCTGATGTACTTCGGCGAGCAGGATGACCTCCGGATGAGCCTCTCCAAGATGTGCGCGGATCTTTTTCAAAACGGCGTGAGTTTCGGGAAGTCCTTTTGAATTGGTGTCCTCGCGCTTCACGAGGTGTGCCGCGGCGTCAAGGCGAAATCCGTCGATGCCGTGTGCGATCCAGAAATCCACGGTCGCCAGCATTTCGTGCAAGACTTCCGGATTGTCCCAATTGAGGTCGGGCTGTTCGGGATAGAACGTTGCATAATAGTGATCTTTCGTTGCCTTGTTCCGTATCCAATTTGAGGGTTTGAAGTCGGGGAAGGCGTTCACGGAGTCTTTCAAGCGCTCCCCGCGTTCATCCCATAAGAAAAAGTCGCGTTTTGGGTTGTTGCGCGACGCGCGCGCCTCCGCGAACCACGGATGTTGAGACGAAACGTGGTTCAGGACAAGGTCAACGATGACACGGATTCCGCGGCGATGCGCTTCTGCAAGGAAATGTGTAAAACCATCAAGTGTGCCGAGCTCCGGGCGAACGTTGCGGTAGTCCGAAACGTCATACCCGTCGTCCACCATGGGAGAGGGATAATGCGGAAGGAGGTGGAGGCAATCAACGCCGAGTGCGGTGAAGTAGTCGAGTTTTTCGGTGAGCCCGTTCAGTGTGCCGGCAAATTTGTCGATATAGAGTTCGTAGATCTTTGCCTTTTTCCACCACATGGTTTGGTTGTTCATGCGTTGTAAACAATTAAAGCATATGCCGCGGCCCAAGACACGGAGGTCCTCTCTTGGGGGCACGGAGGACACGGGTGTGGTGCTACAATGTGTCCATGAAGTCTTTTGTCGGTCGGATGAAGAGCATGTTCCCGTTCGTCGCTACGGCAGTGTTGTTTTTCGGCGCATTCTTTCTGCTGAATTCTTCACCGGAGCTTGGTGACTGTGCGGAGGAGAACGCGCACAGTGGGTCCCACGAAATCGTATTCACTCCCGGTGGCGTTTTGCCGCCTTGCCTCAAGCTCTTTTCCGGTGAAATTGTCGTCTGGGTCAACAGTACGGAGAAAACAGTACAAGTCGCGACGGACCCGCACCCTGCGCACACGGGAAACCGCGAACTTTCAGGCGGCGATTTCGTGCTCCCCCTTTCTCCGGGCGAGCGAAAGGGGATCCGGTTGAACGCGAAGGGAGAATTCGGCTACCACGACCACTTTAACCCCGCGGCGCACGGCACGCTCATCGTCGAGTGAAAGATCTGTGGTACAATTTTCGTATGAACATTGACTTCACCACCGACATCAACAAGGCGTATGCGGCAAGCATGAACTACGACAAGGCGGACCGTTTCATCGTCGGCGTGCATTGGTGGAGCTTCGGCGTCCTCGTCGTGCAGGCGTTCCTTGTTTCAGTGTGGAAGATCGCCGACCGGTACCCGTCGCCCTTGTCGTGGCGGGTGATCGAACTCCCTGACGCACTCATGGCACTTGTGGTCGCGCTCGCGGCGGTCGCTTTGGTGCACTACTATCGCGGAAAGATTGAGAACCATTACTACTGGCGCCTCATGGTCGCCACGACGCTCAATGTGCTCACCTACCTCCTTATCTTTTTGAGCGGCGGTGCGATCGAACTCCACTTCATCTTCTTCGCCATGATCGCGCTTGTCGTCGTCTACTCCGACTGGCGCCTCGGATGGTTCATGCTGGTCTTGGTCGCACTCCATCACGGCATACTCAACTTTTTCGCGCCCTTATGGGTCTTTGAATACGGCCGGAACGATCTCGCCGTACTTGTGCACGCGATACCCGTCCTCATTACCGTCATCTTCACGACCCTCCTTTGTGAGAACAATCGTAACGCCATCAAGACACTAGAAGAGGGGAAGGCCGGGCTTGCCGGAGTGGTTCGGGAGCGCACCAAGGAGCTTGAGGAAGCGAAGAGTGGCCTTGAGAAGAAGGTCGCCGAGCGTACGAAAGAACTTGAGGCCGTAAAGAGCGATCTCGAGAAAACAGTCGCCGATCTTCGTGAGACGAACAAATACCTTCTGGAGAAGGAGATCAAGTACGCCAAAATGGAGAAGGATTGGCGCTAGCGAACATCGCACGAATGTGGACAAACCATAGCCCGCTGTTTGCCTAAAAGCGCGACGGGGTCTTGACGCACGGACGGGCTTGCGGTAATCTTCCAAATAGTGTATAATAGACACGAAGTTCTTTGACCTCATTGAAAGGAGTCTGTGATGGACAAGCACACCGTCCGCGGAGCAATTCTCCCGGCGAAAGAGGCCATCGAGGCGATCCATCGGGTCGACCTTGCATCGCCCATCGAGATACCGGATTTTCCGAGTGATGCCGATCCCGCGAATATTTCCGCCGACGAGCGGGCATTCCTTCATGCGGAGATCAAGCGCCTGAAGAAAGAGAAGAACGCGCTTGTGCTCGCGCACAACTACATGCCGCGCGATGTGCAGGACGCGGCCGACGTCGTCGGCGACTCGCTTTACCTCGCGCAGGTGGGACGCGCTTCCGACGCGAACATTCTCGTCGAAGCGGCGGTCCTCTTCATGAACCAGATCCTCTCTATCATGAAGAAGCCGCATCAGAAAGTGCTCGCGCCCCACTTGGGAGCGCTCTGCTCGCTTGCGGCGCACGCCGACGCGGGGAAGATCCGCGCGTGGAAAGCGGCGCATCCGGGCGGCAAGGTCATCTCGTATGTGAACACCTACATCGACGTCAAGGCCGAGAGCGACTACTGTTGCGCATCGGCCAATGCGGCGAAGGTGGTTCAACATGTCATCAAGACGTATCCGAGTGCGCCGCTCCTCTTTCTCCCCGATGTGTACCTCGGCTTCTATGCCGCGAAACTCCTCGAAGAAATGGGCGAGTCGCTCGACCGGCTCTATCTCATGATGGGCGCGTGCCATGTGCACGACGGCATCAGGCCGTACCACATCGAGGAGAAGCTTCTCGAGTATCCCGGCGCTGCGGCGGTCATTCACCCCGAGTGCGGGTGCACCAGCGCGTGCATGACGAAGGTGCGCGAAGGCAAAGTTGCCGCCGACATGATGCAGTTCCGTTCGACGCAGGGGATGGTGAAGTTCGTCAAAGAGTCTCCCGCGCAGGTCATCATCATGGCGACCGAAGTTGATAACGCCTATCCCGTCTCCAAGGCGGCGCCGGGGAAGACCATCATCCCCGCCTCACGCGAAGCACGTTGCGCGTTCATGAAACAGAACACGCTCAAGAACCTCTACGAGGCGCTCCGCGACGAGAAATACGTCATCACCGTCGATCCGAAACTTGCAAAGCGTGCGCGTAAACCCATCGAGCGCATGCTCGATATCGTATAGGGGGATACGCATGACACCACGGGACATTTTGAAGCAGTTGCTTCACCACGACCTCGGTTTCGACCAATATCGGAGCGACAACGCACCGCAAAAGACCTTCAGCATCAAGGCGAAGAGCTCGGGTGTGCTGTCGGGAACGATCTATATCCCGACCATTCTTGATCTTGTCGAGCGCGAGTTCTTCCTTCGTCCGGTCGGTCCCGCGCATCTCCCCGTTGTCTGGGGTGCGCCGACATTTCGGGGCCTGAAGCAGGACGGAGAAACGGTCTCTTCGGGCGACGTGGTCATGAACCTGAGGGGGAACGCTGAAGTGCTCCTCAAGGCCGAGCGGACGATCTTGAACATGCTCTCGCGGCTTTCCGGCATCACGATGTTCGTGAGCAGGGAAGTAAAACGCATGACGCATGCGCAGGCGAAACTGCTCGACACACGGAAAGACCCCTCACTCTTGCGCGTGTTCGACAAATACGCGTTCGAGCTGGGCGGCGGACATCCGCATCGCGCGGGGTTCTATGACGGCATCATCGTCAAAGATAACGATATCGCCGTCTACGGACTCAAGCGTGCCATCGACCGCGCCTGTGCTAGACGGCGCTTCCTGACGAAGATCGAAGTCGAGGTGGGCTCGGAGGAGACGCTCCAAGCGGTGCTCGCAGACGGTCGTGTCGACGTGATCATGCTCGACAACATGGCGCCCGCCTTGCTCACCCGTGCCGTGAGACAGATCAGGTTCGAGGTGAAACCTTACCTGATTGAAGCGTCCGGTATCGGCGGTTACGATCTCGCGACGATTGCCGAGACGGGTGTGGACTACATCTCGTCTTCGGCGTTCATCACGCAAGGCGCGGGAAATCCGCTCGACCTTTCAATGAAGGTGATAGTGTAGTGTTCACCGCCTCGCTTGCTTCGGCAAGGAGGACTGCCCTGTAGTTCCGCTTCCGGTGGATACTACAGGGTTTTTTGTGCCGCAAGCAATCCCGCAGGTGTTGCGAAAGACATCCGTGCGTGATAGATAAAGTGCAGTACATTTTCTTTATAACGAACGAGGAGAGGCACATGGCGAAGCAAGGAAGGGGACGTCGGAGGGCGAATCCGGTGGCCCGCGCATTGCGCAAAAGCGGCACCCCGTATGGGCATCGCGTCGAACGATCAAAGAAAGAGTACCGACGCACACCGAAGCACGGGAAGCGCGACAAACTCGACGTTGTGGAAGACGCGGTCGACATCGCGGGCGACGTTACGGGGGTGACGGATGACGACATTCGTGACGAAACCGCCTTCACCGATGCCGCCGCCGACATCGCCGGCGACATCGGCGCGATTGTGGTCTCGACCGTGCTCGATGCGCTTGAGTGAACAGCTGTTTACCCGCCGATTTGTGCGGGTTTTTTGTTCCCATCGGGTCCGTGACACGCCTCTTTCTCGATGCTATCATTTCTCCATCATGAAAAAAACCATACTTGTTTTAGGGCTCGTGTCGTTCTTGGCATTCCCCGTAAGCGCCGCTACTCCTTTTGACGGAAAGCTCGTCGCGCTTGACGCGGGGCACGGCAACGGAGAGACTGGAGCGATCGGCTATTGCGACGGCGTTCCCGTTGTTGAGGTGGAATTGAATCTTGCGGTCCGGACGGAGCTTGAAAAGTTTTTACCCCTCGGAACGTATCATGACGTTTTGCAGAGTAGCTCGCGGCAAGAGCGGGTGGCGGATGCCGAGGCGGCCGGAGCTACCGTACTTATCTCCATCCACCACAACGGCTCCTCGAACACCGGAGCGGATTACACACAAAGCTTCGTGACCCAAAAGAACGACAAGACCTTCGCGGGCTATATTCATCCGCTTATCGTGGGCGCCTTAAGACTTCCGGACAGAGGGATCAAAAGCGACGGATACGGCATGACCGTGTACGGGTCTCTTCCCGGAGTGTTGACCGAATCATATTTTGTCACCGACACCGACGGGGCATGCGACTTCATTGCATACCAAGGCGGAGCGACGAATACACGTGTGCACAAAGAAGCGCAAGCGATGTACGACGGACTCGCGGCCTACTTCTCGGCGGGTACCGGCGGCGGCAAGGGGAGGAATAGGTAACCGACAGGGGCACCGCTGTTTTTGTTGAGACGCCCA
>MHLS01000039.1:6424-16709 GCA_001819095.1 Candidatus Lloydbacteria bacterium RIFCSPLOWO2_02_FULL_54_12 | reverse complement strand
ACTGTGGAACTTCCATGTGCAAGTGACGTAAAACACCGCCGTGTTGGCGGCGGTGGAGTGTGCGTTGTTATTGTGGGACTGGTCTAATGACAACATCCGCTATTGGCGGATGTTTTTTATGTCAGGCTGTCTTGTGGGGAAGGCGTTATCCTGCGATTTCCTTCGCGACGTAGCTCGTCGGCCGCTGTGCGAGGTATTTTTCGAGTTCGAGGCGGGTGAGGAGCCCCGTTTGTGCGCCGACATGCTGGACGACATTCATGGAGTTCACCGGCCCCCATTCGAGCGCGGTCGTAAGAGGAAGCCCGAGAAGAAGCGCGATGGCAATGGTCGACGAGCAGGCGTCTCCGGCTCCGGTCCGCGAGACCGGTGGCGCGGGGTCGGGGTAGGGAGGCATGAAGTAAGTCACCCCCCTGTGGCTGTCATAGGCGTAGAGACCTTTCGGGCCGTCGGTGATGACGGAGATCTTGGGGCCGAGCGCCGACATCATCTTCGGGAGCTTCGACGGCTCCGGCTCGGCGGTTTTCAAGATGATCCGCGCCTCCTCGACATTACAGAAGAAGATCTCGGAGCATTGGTACAATTCTTTCAATTTTTCAGCGCCGAGCTTGATCTGGAATGTCCCCGGCTGAAAAGCGAGTTTGACGGAGGGATGCGCTTTGACGTACTTCACGATCTCTTCGTGGTAGGGGAGCGAGTCGTCGCCGACCGAACTAAAATACAACCATTTGGGACTCCCGACCTCGGGCATGTGGTAGGGATATTTCTGGTGTTTGATGAGTATCGTGCGCTCGGCGTTGTGCATGAGCACATAGTGATAGTTCGAGGGCATTCCCGCGTGGGTGCGGACGTAAGCCGTATCGACGCCCTGTTTTTTGAGTGTCGCGAGGATCTCTTTTCCGTGTTCGTCGTTACCCACATCGGAGACGAAGGCGCTCGAGAGGCCGAGGCGCGCTGCGGAAACGGCGGCGTTCGCGGCGTTCCCGACCGCAGGAATGATGGTCACCGACTCGTAGGGGATCTTCGCGCCGTTGACGAAGCAGAGCTCCTCATCCACGGTGCCGTCGCCGTCTTGATCGTGCTCGTTATAAACACTCGCCTGTTTGATGTTAATGAACGCGTCGGTCACGGTATCTCCGACGGCGATGAAATCGAATTTTTGTGCCATAGAAATAAAAAGTTAAGCGAAAAGTTAAGCGAATACTTTTTTATAGTATAGCATGCTGTAACTATCGGGGTTTTAAGTACAAGGTGGAATCTGCCTCAGGTGAATTCCACCTTGTATCTTCGGTATGTCGTCAAATTGACACACGGAGATTTCTCCGTAGAGTGAAAACAGAGTCCCATTCTTTCACACCATTCTTCAAGCGGAGGAATTCATGACGGAAACTCTCGCAAAAGCGGATGGACAGTCGCCCGCGCGCGAACTGACCCCGTATGAGAAAATGACGCTCCCGATGCGCAAGTTGTGGGAGGAACGGATCTTCAATCTGGTGAAACAGCGCAATTCGCTCTTGGACGGTGACGCGGTCTTGACTTGGGCGTTCGTTCTCTGGATGGCTTTTGCGTCCATGGTCGGACTTCTCGCCCTTGTTGACCCGATGCGCTACCCGATCTTCGTCGAAGCGTGCTACTCGCTCGCCGCGTTCTTCGTGTATTACTCCATCGTCGGGTTCATGCGCCGGCAAACGGAGCGTAATTTGATCTGGCTCTCGGCACAGCATCCCGACCCGAACTACCACAAGAGCGAGGAGTTCAAGAAACGCAAGCCCTACAGCGAGGACGATGATCCGCCGCTCGCACGCTTCGCGTTCCGTGCACGCAACTGGTTCGGCCTGCCGCGCCGCGGTTTGGCACAGCGCTCGGTCGTCCTCTTCCAGTTCTTGGCCGGCCTTGGCTACCTTTACAACTACGCGTATTACGTCCTCTGGACGGGTGCCATCGGGCCGGAGTATTTTGCGCCTCTCTTCTGGGCGGTGCATGTGACGGTGACCGGCGGCGGCGTACTCATTCTCTTCAAGAATTACGGCTTCTTGGTCGATACGAGCCGGCTCCTGAAAGCCATCGAAGGCTTGGCGGGGAGCATTCTCGGGCACTCGGGTACGGTCAGCATCAAGGCCGAAAGTGCGCCGCAACCCTGTGAGGAAAAAGAGAAGAAATAGTCGAAACACGAACGGAGGGTCATACCCTCCGTTTTTTATAAAAAATCCCCCGGTCGTGAGCCGGGGGTCTTCGCACGGTGTGTTCAGGCCGCGGCGAATTTCGATACTTCGATTTGGAACCGACGAGGTTCGTCCGGAACTGGTGCGAGCGAAAGCCCGAATGTTTCCGCCAGATGTTTGTACTGATGGTGCTCGGAGAGGAGGGCTTGACTCTCGTCGTCGACGTAGAGCGTGTCCCAGCCTTGCTCGGTCGGCGACTTTTCACCAAAGTACTTGGCCCGTGCGACCCGGAGGATTTTCGTGTACGCCTGCGCGACGTCGTACATGGTTGCCCAAAAGTCGTCGCCTTCCGTGTAGCGCATTTCCGTCGAGCACTCATGCTTCATCGCGGCTTTTTTCCAGACCACGGAGTCGTTATAGATAATCATGCGCCACGTCCAGCCGTCCGAGCAGGTCATGCGACCGTCGTAGGCGTCGCTCATCTGGAGCATGAAGAAGTGCCGCAGATCGACGTCGCCGCTCTTTTTTGCGACCTGCTTCGTTTGCCGGTCATTCTGCCATTTCGCCAGTTTGTCGAGTGCTTTTCGAAACACGATATCCCTCCAAGGGCCGTTAACCTATGGCGTTTTTATCACAAAAATTGTTTATTGTCAAGTTTTGGACCACCGTACTTCTTCAGAGCGTATCCTTGAGGCGGAGCGGGAAGTAGGCGGCGAGCACCATGAGGACGGCAAGGACGTAGAAGAGGTTTTCCGTCGTAACAATGCGGAATTCCAGAAGAAGCGTCGCCGCAATGGGTGCGATCATGAACGCGAGCGGACGCGAGCGGCGGAAGTAGCTCATCAGGCCGGCATTTCTTCCGTCGATCTGCTTGAAGAAGTACGCTTCGGCCATCGTTTCGACCGTTGCCGCACCCGTGCGACCGACGAAGAGGAGTGCCGCCCACGCGAGGATGCCGATACCGGCATGCGAGAAGTACGGAATGAGCGCCGTCGCCCCCGCCATAAGGAGAAAGCCGCCGACGAGAAGTTCTTTTTCACCGAGCACCTTGTCCGCAAGCCAGCCGGCCGGATAGGGGAAGATGATGAATGCGGAGAGCGCGAGCGTGAGAATGAGTCCGAAGTCCTCGTAAGAGATGCCGAGTTGGTCGTGGAAGTAGATCGGCGCGTAGATGATCATCCATGCGTAGAAGAATTGGAGGGAAAAACTCGTCCAGAGTATCCGCCCGATGTCTGGATGCTTCGCCGTGTCTACTTTGGACATCAAGACCGGCACATCATCGTAGCCGAGATCATTGAAATCACTGAAGTAACGCATCATGACGAAAACGGTCGGGATCATCAGCGCGGCGCCGACCAAATAGACGAGTTGGAAGCCGAAGTTGTCGATGATCATTCCCGCGAAGAAGGGCGGGAGCATCCATGCGATGGAACCGATGACCAAGAAGAAGCCGCGGATCTCGCCCGTTTCAGCATCGCTCGAATAGCGCTCGAGGAAGACGTCGAGATTGAAGTAGAGGACCGAGACGAGAGCCGTTTCGATGATGAAGAGGGGGACGACGAACCCTGCCCCGTCGAAGGAGGCGAGCCCGAGGAGGATGAGAATATGGAGGATGAGCGCGGAGATCGTCCACCGGTAGTTGCCGAATCGCCGCAGGATCTTCGGCGCGGAGATGAGCGCGAGGAGGGTGATGAGCGAGGCGAACGTGTAGAGGGTACCCACCATGTGCTCGGGGTTGTCCCATGCCTGCATGAGCGCAAAGCGCGGGGTTTGTTCGATCGCTTCCTTCACATAGGAAGAGTCGATGTAGATGGTGAGCGACACCTGCGCCGAAAAGAAGAACATGAGCGCGGAAAGCGCCACGATCGCGCCTTTTGCGGAGAGCGGAGTGTGTGATTTGAACATCTCTTATACTATACCACGAACCGCGTTGATTTCTCCAAAAGTCCTTTTATTTGCTATAGCAAATAAAAGGACTTTCTGCTAGCATGAGCGGAATGCCGACAACGTCGACTGTGGAACATTTGCCGGACTTATCGGATGCGCAATGAAAAAGAGACGCAAAAAGCCATCACGACGCGTGGGGCATTTACAACAAAAAGTGATACTCCTTCTTCTGGGCGGCCTTGCGCTTGGTCTTTGCCATTCACCGAAACAGTATTTTCGTGTTGCAAGAGCGATCAAAACGGAATGGAGGGCAATCAATCGGCATGCGCTCAATAAGGCAATTCATGCGCTCTATCAGTCCAAACTGGTGGAAACCAAAGGAAACCGTGACGGAACACTCACCCTTGTTTTGTCGAAAGAGGGGAAGCAACTCGCGCTTACCTACGACCTTGAAAATATGAAAATAAAAGAGCCTGGCCACTGGGACAGGAAATGGCGCATGGTCATGTTTGACGTGCCGGAAAATCTGAAGCGCGTGCGAGATACACTTCGCATGCATTTCAAGGATATGGGATTCTATGAATTCCAGAAATCGGTGTTTGTGCACCCGTACCCGTGCGCCGAAGAGATTGAATACATCGTGGAATTTTATAACGCCCGCCGCCACGTCCGTTTCGTTGTTGCAACGGAGATAGACAACGTGATCGAGCTCAAGCGGCATTTTCAGTTGTCGTAATTTGATGCACTGGATCCTTTGGTGTCTCTACCACACAAGTATCGCAGACCGATAAACAGTCCTTTTATTTGCTATAGCAAATAAAAGGACTGTTGGGGAGATGGAAAAAAGAGGGGTGTTTTCGCCATACGCTTGATGTGGGTGCTTCAAAAATAATGGACTCGACCTTGGGCCGTCCTTTTCTGGCGACTAGATGCCCAACAATACGGGTATGACCATCGGTTGTTTTTGGGTCTTCTGGAAGAGGAATTTCCCGACTTCGTCGCGGACGTCTTCTTTCAAAAACTCAAAGTTCACCCCCTTCATGCCTTTGCCGCAGGCGTCTTCGATGGTCTTTTTGATGATGAGGCGCGCCTGATTCAAGAGCTCCTGCGATTCGCGGACATAGACGAAGCCGCGCGCGATGATGTCCGGCGACTTCATCAATCTTCCCGTGTGCATATCGACGGTCGCGACCAGAACGACGATGCCGTCTTCAGCGAGCATTTGACGGTCACGCATGACGACTTCCTGAAGGTTGCCGATGGCGAAACCGTCCACCATGATCATCTCTTTGGGCGCCGTGACGGAGAGCTTCACGATCTTCTCGCCGCCTTCACGGATCTCAAGTATCGAGCCGTCGTCGGCGATGACGGTGTTCTCCCGCGGAATGCCGGAGGCCTGTGCGATCTCGATATGACTGCGGAGCATGTAGTGGTAGCCGTGGAGCGGAATGAAGAATTTCGGATGGATGTGCGAAATGAGCCACATCGTTTCGTCGCGATAGGCATGCCCCGACGAATGGACGTCCGAGGTCTCGTAGTGGACGATATGGCCGCCTTGGCGCGAGAGCATGTCTTTCAGTTTCTGCACTGCCCGCTCATTTCCCGGAACGACCGAGGAAGAGAAGAGAACGGTGTCGCCCTCGCGGAGCTTCAGGTGCTTGTGTTGTTTGAGCGCTGCGCGCATGAGTACGGCAAAGGGGTCGCCTTGGGCACCGGTGACCAGCATGACGATCTTCTCCGACGGGTAGCTGTCCATTTCCTCGATACCTATCACGGTTCCTTTCTTGTATTTGAAGAGCCCCGCTTTCTGCGCCAATTCAATGTTCGTTTTCATGCTTCGGCCGTCGATGACGACCTTTCGGCCGTGCTTGTCCGCGAACTCGATGATCTTGATGATGCGCTCAAGCAAGGACGAGAAGGTGGCGACGATGACACGCCCGCGCGAGTTCTTGATGAGCTCTTCGACGGTGATGTGGACGGTCGGCTCCGGAATGGAGAATCCCGGCTTCTGGCAGTTGGTCGAGTCGGCCATGAGGAGAAGCACTTTTTCCTTGTCGAATTTGCTGTACACCGTCTTCTCGTTATCGGTCGCCACGCCGGACATATGGTCGAGCTTGAGATCGCCGGTGTGAACGATGACGCCGTAGGGGGTTTCGATTATGATGCCCATCGAGTCGGGGATCGTGTGGGTCACTTTGAAGAAGCGTACCGCAGTTTCGCCGAAGGAGATGCGGTCTTCCGTTTCGACGATCTTCATATCGATCGCGGGAAGTTCGGGGAATTCGTCCTGACGCTTCTGTATCAAGAGTGCGGTCAGATTGCGCGCGTAGACCGGAGGGTTCCCGATGCGCGGGAGGATGTAGGGGAGTCCGCCGATGTGGTCGAGATGTCCGTGGGTGATGAAGACGCCGCGAATCTTGTCTTTCCGGTCCTCAAGATACTGTGTGTTGGGGAGAATGTAGTCGACGCCCGGCGTGTCCTCGTCTTTGAACATGAAGCCGCAGTCGACGACGATGATATCGTTCCCGTACTCTATTGCCGCCATGTTGCGGCCGATCTCTTCGACGCCGCCTAAGATGACGATACGAACATCGCCCGGCGCAAGCGGCGGAATGGCGACTTTTTCTTCGGCGATATGGTGGCGCATTTCGTGGGCCTTCTCGATGGCATGGCGCGTATCGTCGTAGTGCTTTCCTCCGTGGGGGGTTCGCGATTGAGCGCCGCGTGACGGACCGGAACTTCTCGCTCCGCCGTAGGGGGGTTTTTCGCCGCTCGGACGATGTGCTCCGGCGCCTCCCATGTGGCCTTTCGCGAACCCGCCCTGACTTCCAAAAGCAAATCTGCCGGATGCTCCGCCTTGCGCCCCACCCGGAATGCCCAGGTTCGGCGGTCGCACGTAGGATTGCTGTCCGACGGTCCGGAAAGAAGAATGCGGCATGCCTCCTGCTTTCGGCTGGTGCGCGGCGGGGCGTCCCAGAAAGGGGCGGCGCGTGCCGCTCCGTCCTTTTTCATTTCTTCCGTCTTTACTTCCGCGCCCGCGGTCGCTCGGTGTGTGAGATTCGATCATGTGTTTTTCGTTAGCTGTGTTGTTAGGCTACTATTCTGCGAACCCCATAGTGGTCCCTTTCTGCAATTTGATGCATTGGTGAAGTTTTTCATGCATTGACTGAAGATGTTTGTTGGTGAGGAGGTGAAGGACACTACGGGGCAAGCCACTTCCAGACGCGTTCGGAATTGACGTACCAGTGGTGTACATCGAGAAAGCGCTCGGACTCCGTGGTGATGAGCCCGATGGTGATGCCTTTGACGTTCTTCGCCGTCGCGTAAAGAAAGTCCGGACTATAGACGAAGACGGCCGGCACGTCCCCCCGGACCTCTTCGGTGAACTTTTCAAGCATTTCATTGCGCAATTCCCGGTCGTTCTCTTTGCGGATATTCTCGAGAAGTTTGTCGGCGTTCTTGTTCGTATAAAGTGCGATATTCAACCCGGGGGCGTTGCGCTGTGATGCGTGCCAGTATGCGAACGGATCAGGCGTTCTCCCGATGACTTGTCCGTAGAAGATGACGTCATATTTGCGCGGCGAAAGCACTTCCGTGACGAACGTCGACGGGTCGAAGACCTTGACGGTCACCAATGCACCGAGTGTTTCCCAATCATTCCTGATGAACTCAGCGGCTGTCTTGATCTCTGGAACATCCGGTATCGAGAGCGAGAACTCGAGGAGCGTCACCGTCTTCGCCTTCTTGTTGGTCTTTTCGTAGACGCCGGCGGCGTTCGGTAGCCAGCCTCCTTTCTCGAGTAATGCGCGCGCTTTGGCAAGCCGCTCGTCGGTGGTCGTTTCGCTCTCCGGTGTTGACGTTGCGGAAAATTCGGGAAGCGGGCCGTCGATCACCCTTGCGTAACCGTGAAGCACTTCCTCGACGATGCGACCGCGGTCGACGGCAAGGAGGAGCGCTTCTCGCACGTTCTTGTCGGCGAATATCGTCTGCTGATTCTGGTTGAAGAATGCGGCAAAGATGCGCGGAAGAGGAGCCCGGATGATCACGCCCTGCTTTTGCTCGAGTTCTTTTGCAAGTGCGGGTTCGACGGTATGCATTTGGTCAACACTGCCGTCGTTGTATGCTTCGGCGAGTTCCTTATTGTTACCGAAAAAGGCGATCCGCATATGCGTGACGTATGGCTCGCCGAGCGCATAGCGTTTGAAGGCGACAAGGTCGTAGTACTGGGGAAGTCCGCGCGCTTTATCCTCCACGATGCGGTCCATGCGGTACGGCCCCGACCCGATTGGCTCGATATTGTGGTAGGTGACGTCGAACTCTTCGTTGGGCACGTTGTTCCAGATATGCTCCGGAAGGATCCCCATGGTCGCATTCTCGAGGAATGGCGCATAGGGCTGTTTGATGCGAAAGACGACGGTTTGCGGGTCCGGAGTTTCCACATCGACGCCTTCCCAGCTTGCGCGTCTCGGACTTTTGATGGCGAGACTCGGGTCGCGCGCTTTTTCGACCGTGAAGACCACGTCCTTCGAGGTGACCGGCTCGCCGTCGTGCCAGAGGAGATCGTTCTTTAAAGTAAAGGTGTAGATGAGGCCGTCGGCCGACACCGTATAAGTTTCGGCCAAGTCGCCGATAAGTTCTCCGTCGGGGGTCGCCTTTAAAAGTCCCGAATAAATGAGCGCCACCATGTCGCGGTCGGCGTCTGACTTCGCGATGACGGGGTTGATGAAGCGCGGCCGTCCGATGATCCCTTCGACGATAGCGCCGCCCTTTTGCGGCACTTCGACGAGGAAACGGTCGTTCCACTGCAAGAGGAGGATCACAGAGGAGACGACAAAGACGACGAGCGCGATGACGAACACGCGCCGGAAGCGTTTCGGAAGTACGAGGAGAGGCGCCACAAAGCGCGCTATCCGCGCTCCGCCGTCCGATGGCCGTTCAGATTGTGTAGAAAGTTCTTCCACAGAGTGACAAATCGAAAAATACGCACAAAAGCAAGTTACCCAAGAAGCATTTATTGAGGGAGTCGACCGACCGTCATCTTACGGCGGTAACGCGAACCCCGACCCATTATTCCGATACGCGATATGTTCGGATCAGTTCGCGGGGGTTTCCAATAAGAGAGCTCCAAAGTTGACGATCACGAAGACCGTTGCAAGTACGATGGTCGCAATGAAGAGGACCTGCTCAAAACCTCTGCGGGTGTAGAGTGTTCCTCCTGATCCGTCGCCTCCGCCGAAAGCACCTCCCAACTCCGCGCCGGAGCGCTGGAGAAGAATGAGCCCGACCAAAAGGACGGAAACAACAATCTGTATCCAGGGCAATGCTGCCACGAGTAACTGCATGTACGGGAGAGTATAGCATGGTCCTCGGAGGGTATGCAACCCCCGACAGGGGTGGGGGCCTTGACAGGGGGCAGTTTTTAGTTATTGTGTTTACGGAGACAGCCCACCAACCTTTTTTTGGGAGAAAGTCATGATCGTCACTACCCTCGTGTTCATTGCCCTTGTCGGCATCGTCATCTACAAGCTTGTGGCGTGGAACTGGGAGAAGCGCAGCATGATCGAGGATGCGCGAGACGCAGTCGAGGAGTACGCGGAGAAACTTCCGCGCGACGTCGCCGACCACCTGCGCAAGGTGCTCGACATGGAGCCGCTCAAGGACTAATTCCGTCCGGCCTTACGCCGGCATCCGCATCCGCTTTAGGCGGATGCTTTTTTCTGTGCAGGAAATCCAAGGTCCGACCTTAAGAATCGCTTCCCAAGGTCGGACCTAGGATTTATGCAGAAAAAAGAAAAAGGGGCAGCATGCTGCCCCTTTCGGTAGAACTTGAAACGACGGAACTAGGAGGGCTTCTTCTCGGCGAGCGCGGCCTTGCGCTTCGCGATCCGCGCCGCGACTTCCGCGTCGAGCGAGCTTGTGCCCAGAGCGCCCGTCACGGCGGCCATCTCGCGTTCGACCCGGTTGTCGGCAACGGCAGCTTTGCGCTGCATGCGCGCTTCGACGTTGTCGGTGTTCGGCGCGTCGCCGACCGAGATCCCCGCCAGCGCTTTGGCCGCCTTTTCCTTGGCGGTCGTGGCGCCTTCCATGGCACGGAGCGTCTCGATGCGGCCGCTCTTTTCCGCGATCACGGAACTGAACTTGCGTACGGCTTCGTCGAACTTGGCGAGTTGCGCCTGCGCATCCGTGAGCTGTCCTTCCTTGATGGCGATCTGCCCTTCGAGGGAGACCAGTTTCGCTTC
>MHLS01000039.1:0-6375 GCA_001819095.1 Candidatus Lloydbacteria bacterium RIFCSPLOWO2_02_FULL_54_12 | reverse complement strand
AGGTTGATGTTGTCATCCGCCTCTTTGTGCCGGTGCCGCAGGCCCGCGATCGCCGTCGGAAGCATCTTGACGTCGTTTCTGAACCCCGCAGCCTGGTCGTCGAGCGTGTCGCGCGCGGACGTGAGGTCGCGCACGTGCTGTTCCAGGGCGCCGATCGAGTTCATGTCGATGGCCTTGTCGAGGACGGTGTGGACGGTGCTCAAGGTGAGATTGCGGAACTTCTGGAATGCCGTTGCTGTACCCATCTGGTGGTTCTCCTTTCGGTTGGTGGTGTGATGAGGTTGTTTCCCGCGGATCTCGCCGCGGGGCGATCGTGCAGATGCTCTCGGGCAGTGCCTTAGTACGACGTGCCGGAGCGGTCGTTCCCGCTTGAACTCCACGATGATTCGGCCGCTTTGCCGGAGCCTGATTCGCCCCAGCCTTTTTCGACGCCGCTTCCTTCGTTTGACTTGCCCCAGTCGGCCGACACTTCGCCGCCGCCCGACCTTTCTTTGTCTTGGGGAAAGTCCGGCTTGGCGATGACGGGGTCCGACGGCCTGTCGCGGTGGTCATGGTGGTGATGATCGTTCAGCACACTCCCGACGACGACTCCCGTGACGAAACCCGGACCGTCATCGTGATGGTGGTGATGGTGTACGGTCTTCGGTGTATTGCTCGGAACCGTCGATGACGCTATACGTTGCGCAGCGCGACGATCCTTGCGCGACATTTTTTCCGGAGCCGAAGTCGTCTGGGGCGGTACCTGTTTGCCGGCGGCCGGTTGGCTCGCCACGGCAGGTTCCTCCCTGATCGGCGTCACGACGGCGACGGGGTCACCGCGTAATGCACGGCGCAGTTCGCTGTCGACTGTCCCGAGCGACCGGTCCGCTTCGGCGAATTTCTCCGCAACCGTCCGGTAGCGCCCGCGCATGCCGTCGTATTCTTCGACGGAAAGCCGCGGCGTATCGGGGTTGTTCGTCCCGCGATTGACACCGCCGTATTCGGTCGATGCGATGCGATAACGCTCGCGCGTCTGGTCGAGCATGTCGTTGAGACGCGTCTTCCATTCGGTGGTCACTTCCGCTTGTTTCACTTTTGCATCGAGCACGGCGAGCGGTTCCTCGTGGCCGTTCAATGACTGTGTGCATCGCGCGCGTTCGGCTTGCGCATTGCGCTGTGCCGTGCGCCTTGTTTCATTCTGGCGATAGAGCCAGATGAGAAAGCCGATGATGCCGCCTAGGGCCGCGAGGAAAAGCGCCCACTTGAGGAAGCTCGAGACACCGGAATAGTCCGCGGCGTGATTGATCGTGACCGGCTTTCCTTCCTGCGAAGGTTTGACGCTCACGAGGTCCGCCATGTGGTCGATGCCGGCGACGATCCCGTCGGGGAGTTTTCCGTCGCGGAAACGTGCGTTCATCGTGTCGACGATCTGCGATTTCCGGTCCGCCGAAAGCGTGCGGTCCCATTGGCCGCCCGCGCCCAAGTAAGTCTTCTTCTGCTTCGGGGCGACGAGGAGGAGCACGAGATTGTTTTTCATGCCGCCGTCGGCCGCTTGCCAAGACTTGCATTTGCCGAGCATCTGGCTCTTGTATGCTTCGAGCGAGGTGTTCATCTTTCCGTCGGGGTCCCGATGGAAGGACGAAAGTACCTGAACGCGTACGTCAGCGCCCGCAGTAACCAATGCGTTGCGGGAGCGTTCGATGCGCGTGACATCGTTCGAGGAAAGTGCGGAAAGCTCGTCGACGATCGGGTCTTTGCACTTATCGGCAAATGCCGGCAATGCGAAGACCGAAGACAGTACGACTGCGGTCAAAACCTTACGAAAGAGATTCACTCAATTCCTCCTTTTTCCGTTGACAATGTGCCGGTATGGCCTCGGCCTTTTCGGCTTTGGACAGACAGGTTCCGAAACTATGGCTAACATGCGTTCAATTTTTAGTCAAGTATATTTTGTGGGTTTGGCGCATGAGGGGGATACAAAAAACCAAGCCCTCTGGGGCTTGGGTGTGTCGCGCGGGGCGGTTCAGCGCATGCGGAGCGGCATCACGTGCCAAATCCTCGTCATGAGCATGCTAGCGGTGAAAAGTATGAGACAGGCCGCAAGGACTGGGCTCACGGAAAGATTCCACGCATCCGGCGATGAGCCGATGCTGAAGGGCGTTGCGATCAAGAGGAGTAACACGATTTGCACGCCTGCGTGCTGGCGGTCGTACCAGTGGTGGAAGCGTTTCATCGAGGTTCCTTTTCGAAGTGAATGAAAGACTACGGTGGATTGTAACACAAAAACAAAGAAAGT
Organism: Candidatus Lloydbacteria bacterium RIFCSPLOWO2_02_FULL_54_12; assembly: GCA_001819095.1. Taxonomy (GTDB): domain Bacteria; phylum Patescibacteriota; class Minisyncoccia; order Phycocordibacterales; family UBA6899; genus MHLP01. Next base: position 4,100 of record MHLS01000039.1, on the reverse strand, counting down.
GCAAGGGCAATGAGATCCAGGGTCATAAAACTTATAAAAAAGGCTAGTTCGGGATACCCGAGCTAGCCTTAGTTGCTTCGTTACGCCATGCTTTGTGCTAATCCCTCCGCGGAACAGTCGACGAACGTCGTTTGCCGGTCTTTGTCATGCTCCGGCGTCATCGCGACCTCCTCACGAAAGAGCGCTTCGTATGCTCTCACCATGCGTTTCATCGAGAATGTCTCCTCAATGTGAGCACGCCCCGCTTCCCCGAGCTTTTTTGCGAGCACTCGGTCGGAAAGGATGCGGATGAGCGCTTCCACGAGATGCTTCGGGTCGCAATCGGGGACAAGGAGTCCCGTCACGCCGTTTTCGACCTGTTCCCGCGTGCCCCCGTCGTCGTTCGCGACCGAGGGCATCCCGACAGCGAGCGCTTCAAGAAGCGCGTTGGGGCATCCCTGATGGAGACCGAGGACGACGTACGCATCAAAGCCTGAGAGCTTTTCCGCAACGTCGAAACAGGAGCCGTGGAAGAACGTCTGTGTGTCGAGTTCATCGCGCGTTTCCCGCGAGACTTCCTCGGCGTAAGCGGCGTGTTCCGGCTCCGCAGCACCGAAGATGTGCAGTTGCGCATCGGGGATCTTCTCCCGCACGAGACGCATTGCGCGAATGATCTCCACGACAAACTTTGACGGAGCGATACGACCGGAGACGACTACGCGAGGAGCGTCGCGAATGGTGTAGTCGGTCTTTATCCGATGCGGCTTGGGAACGCCGTTCTTGATGACCACGGTCTTCTCGGTGCACCCTTTGGGTGACGTGCCGCCCCATTTGAGCACCATCTTGTCGAGTCGTCGGTGGTAGTCGTCTATGGAGAAAGCGATAAGCTCCGCGAATTCCTTGACGGCGTCCATTTCGAGGAAAGCGTATCCGCCGGGGGAGACGTCGATGAAGCGGACATCGGTAAAGCCGAGCGCTTTGACGAGCAGGAGTTTTACCCGCGCGTCGAGATTCCAGAAGCACACAGTGTCGAATCCCTCCGCGCAGACCTTTTCCGTCAGCGCCTCCGCGTGAAAGAACGGATCCCATTGCCCCGAGGAAAGTTCGACCGTAATGCCCGCATTGCGGAGTTCACGCGTGAAATGTTCCGTCGTTGATCGGGTCGTGATCGCCACTTCAAGCGGCATCTTGCCATGCAGTCGCTTCGCCAGATTGACGAGCGAACGTTGCGCTCCGCCGGAGTTGAGATTCGCTCCGACGAAGAGCACCTTTCCGGTCTTTGGCACCGGACGCGCGATACCCGCCAGCGACCAAAGCCGATGTGAGGGGAACTTTGCCCATGAGGGTTCCGTGAATTTCTTGTTGAGCGCCGACAGGAGGGCGTCGACCCACTCGTCTTCACCGGCTTCCGCCGGAAGAAGTATGAGTCCTTCGCACCCAATCTCTCCTTGGCCTCCCACTTTGCTCGCCACCATCGGCATCCCGTTCACCAAGACTTCGAGCGTAGCGATGGAAAGACCTTCGAAGTTGCTGGTGTTCAGCATTACATCGAAAGCCGGAGTGCAGGCAGTCGCACCGGCGATGAATCCCGGCATAGCGACGCGGTGACGTATGTCGAGACGATAGACTTCGTCCACGACTCGGGTCCACTCCTCGCGGCCGACGGCCATGTTGACGGGGCCGCCGACGATAACGAGGTATGCGTCGCGTTTTTCGAGGAACATCTTGAGGATAGCAAGGGCACGGCAGTAGTTCTTCTGCGGCTTGACCGCGCCCACCATGCCGATGACGAGCGCATCAGCCGGAATGTTCCATTCCCTGCGGTAGCGTTCGCGCGCATCGGCGGCGAATTTCCACCGCGGGGGAATGTGCCGGATGACCGACACCGGTCCCTGCCACCCTGCTTGATTGAGGTCGTTCTTGCATGCGCCGGAGACCGCGATGACGTTCATCGAGCCCTCGAGCGAGGCGACGCCTTCTTCCCAACCGTTCTTCGCGTTATGGAGCACGGTGACTACCCGCGCACCTCCCCTGATGAGTGCGTCTCGCCAGGCTTTTTTGAAGAGGTGGCAGGTCACGACGGGAATGGGCTTCGCGGCGATCTCTTGGCCGAGTTCCTCGAGTTGTTCGAGGATCCGCGTATTGGCAAGACGGGTGACGCGTACGAAGTCGGGAACGGGCCACTCGGTGTCGCGGTCCTTGACCACGACCAAGTGCACACGCCATTTAGGATAGATACGCGCCGCCCAATCAAGGACGATGCGCTCCGCCCCTCCGATCGAAAGACTTGCGATGGCGACGGTGAGTTCATTGTCTTTTACCGCGTGAACAGGCGGCTGTTCAATGGGTATCGACGGAACGATGAGTTCCATTGTGCCTCCGAATGTTCGAACGAAATTTCAAAGCTCTTGTCGTAAACAATCATGATTTTATAATCTTGTCAAACACGAGAGGAGGAACACACGCTTGCTAAAAGAAAAAAGGCCGAAGCCTTTTTGTAACACGGTTGCTGTCGACGCGACGTGCGATTAGTTGAGGAGTTTCTCGACCTTTTCGCACGGGACGGTCGCGATTGAGACGACGAGGAAGGTATTGGTCGTACGAGACGCCACTGATGCAAAGCAGATATCGGTACGCGGATCCTTGAAGTACGAAATTTTTTCGGGCGACACCTCGTTTTTGCTGGTTTTCTCCAAGTCTGGGACTCTGGTGCACCCCGATAACGCGGCGATAACTGCTACGACCACTAAACTCCGTATTCCTTGTTTCATTAATCTCTCCGTTGCTTGTGTTGTGTGGTATGTCCCCAGCTGGTTTGGATTTATCACGATGGTAGGGATTTGTCAAATTTTTGACTTATTGAGCACGACTCCATATAATGGGTGCACTTTCAATTCTTCTCGCACCCCGTCTTCACGTGGTGCGACCTAGATTTCTTACTCACGAAGTGAGTGTAGAAATTGGAAGTACTCGAAGTGGTGCGACGTTGGGATTGAAGAAACAGTTTGCTTTATATTATAGGCAGTTAACATAAGCATTATGGCAAAAACAACAAAACAGCCGACCGTCATGCCCTTGGCCGACCGTGTGCTTATCAAGCCGCTTGAGGCGAAAGGAGAGGCGACCACCGCCTCGGGCATCATCCTTCCCGGTAAGGAGAATAGTGAGAAGCACGAGCGGGGTGAGATCGTCGCGGCCGGTCTCGGCCGATTTTCCGCCGAAGGAAAACGCGTCGCCTTGGAGGTGAAGAAAGGCGACATCGTTTGGTACAAGCGCGGTTACGATGCCGAAGAGGTGAAGGTGGGCGGCGTCGAACTCGTGCTCACATCGGAAGGGAATATTCTTGCTGTAGAAAAATAGCAAACAGTTGTAAGTCACAAGATACAAGCCACAAGTTAAAGACGGAAACGTTTTCTTGAAACTTGCAACTTGGGATTTGAAACTGAATTTACTGACGGCTAACAACTAATAACTAACGATCGACTATCATGGCTAAACAAATTCTTTCAGGAGAAGCCGCCCGCCGCGCGCTCAAGGCCGGCGTCGACAAGGTGGCGAATGCGGTCAAGATCACTATCGGCCCGCGCGGGAGAAACGTTGTCCTCGACAAGGGCTACGGCGCACCGACCATCACGAACGACGGCGTTTCCATCGCAAAGGAGATATCGCTTCCCGACAAGATGGAGAATATGGGTGCGGAAATAGTGAAAGAGGTCGCATCCAAGACCGACGAGGTTGCGGGCGACGGCACAACGACCGCAGTGGTGCTGTTTCAGTCGCTTGTTTCCGAAGGACTTTCTCGTACAACGCTTGGCGCAAATCCGATGGGTGTTCGCAGGGGCATGGAGGCTGCGCTCGGGGATGCGGTGGAGGCGCTGAAGAAGGTCGCAAAACCCATCAAGACCGACGCGGAGATCGAACAAGTGGCGACCATCGCGGTTGAATCACCGGAATTCGGCAAGAAGATCGCCGAGACCATCAAGGAAGTCGGAAAAGACGGCGTGGTCACCGTCGAGGAGTCCCAGTCGTTCGGCATCGAGAGCGAGATCGTCGAAGGAACGGAATTCGACAAGGGCTACGTCTCTCCCTACATGATCACCAATTCCGAGCGCATGGAGGCC
>MHLS01000038.1:4294-7343 GCA_001819095.1 Candidatus Lloydbacteria bacterium RIFCSPLOWO2_02_FULL_54_12 | reverse complement strand
CGATCTTTCTTGAGTCGACGATTGCTCCGAAGAGAAAGAAAAAGGGTACAAAAAACACCGGGGAATAAACCGGTGATTTTGGGTATTATCTCTCTTTTTCAGCGTCTATGAAAAAATCCCCCGCACATTTTGGAGTGCGGGGGGGTAACTACTGTGCCGGTGTCGGCTGTTTGCGTTCTTTTTCCAAGCGGGCGAGCGTCTCGTCGAGGAACTTTCCTGCAACGCTGGCGGGGATCGCGAAACCGATACCGATCCCGAAGTTCGCCCTGCTGTAGATCTGGTCGATGACGCCCACGACGCGGTGATTGCGCAGGAGGATGAGCGGCCCGCCGGAATTGCCCGGGTGGACCATCGCATCCGTCTGGATGAAGATCCGATCGCCGATCACGCGTGTGGGGTTGCTGATGATGCCCGAGGTCACGGTGAACTCGATGCCGAAAGGCGCCCCGATGGAGACGACGCCGTCATGTCGGTACGTGAGCGGATCCCGCTCAAAGACAATGAACGGAAATTTCTTCCCCGGCGCCGTTTTGGCAATGGAGAGGATCGCAAGGTCGGCGTCCGGCTCAAGCGCAACGATCTCGCCTTGGTACTTTGTACCGTCTTTCGCGATGAGCGTGTACGTACCGGTCGCCTCTTCGCCGTCCGTGTAACTCCACTTGCCGGGCGGTGCGTACGACGGATTCGGAAAGCCGTTGAATACCGGTGCCTGGACAACATGGAATGCGGTCATGACGAGTCCGTCGTCGGTGACGCCGAATGCGGTCCCCGAACTATTCGCCTCGCGATATGTCGTCGTCTCGCCCTGCTTGCGGAACTTGAAGTTCGTCTTCAGGGTGTAAACGGCGGGGACGATCTCTTCGATCAGGTGATTGCGCGCGAGATCGCGCTCTGTTTCGATTGCGCTTTCATGCGCGATATTGAGAGGTGCGGCGCCGAGGAGCGCAATGCACCCAAGCACAACGAGTGCCCTTCTTGCGTCCATGGCGTTCTCCTCTTGTCGAGGAACTCTCAACTCACTATAGCAATGCGGCAAGCGCGTGGCGACAATTTGTGACTAAAAGACAATTGTTCAGGTCTTGTCAATATTCTCCGCTTGCGCGGCGATATCGGGGAGCTTCTTTTTGACGTCGCGGTAGAGCGCGAATTGTGCCCGTGCCTTTGCGAAGTTCTGCGTGAAGAGGTCGGGATAACGCGTGCGGTCAAGCTTGAAGTAAGATTCGCGATAGGCGTCGGTCGCGAAGCGGGCGCCCAGCTCGAGTGCGATCTGGAGAATTGCCCCCGGTATCGATCGGCGTTCTTCCGCGGTGAGAAAATCTGCATGCTCGGCGTATCCTTCCGCCATTGCGCGAAAGGTGCCGAGGTCGAAGGACGCCCCGCGCTCGTCTCCTTCGTCCGCGCGATTGCACCAACTACGCGCCGCGTCGGCGATGTCGACGACGACACTGTGTCTCCCCAGTGTGTCGAGATCAAGGAGTGCGACTGCTTCGTCCGAGTGTTCCGCAAAACGGATGTTGTTCAATTTCGGGTCGCCGTGGATGATGCGTTTCGGCAAGTGCGCCCACGCATGCGGAGTTTTTCCGTACGCGGCGAGAATGTCACCGGAGAGGTCCGCAAGCGCCGCGCTCTTTTTCGTGCCGGTATACATTCTTGTGGTCTCTTCGAGCGTGGCCATGATGCGCGGCGTGTCATGGAATCCTTCGCGGACATGCCGGAATATATAGTCGTGGTCGGCAAATGTGTGGTGAAACTTTGCGAGAAAGCCCATCGCATTTCGCGCTCTGTTCTCGGTGATGCCTTCCTCGAGTGTTTGTCCGCGGATGTAGGTAAGCACTCGCCACAATTCTCCGGAAATGACGGAGCCGAGCTCTCCTGTTCGCGTAGGAACGAGTTCGGTCGTGGTGAAGCCCGCCCGCTTCATCTCTCGCGTGAGGACGTCGATATCCTCGAGGACCGTTGCCGCGAAGATGGGGTTCACACGTTGGAGTACGTACACTCCGCCCCCCTCGGTGGTGACGAGGAACGTGTCGTTGATATGTCCTTTCCCGAGTGGCTCAAGATCCACCGCCTTTCCGTCGAGGCGGAACTCATTCGCTACCGTACCCGCGCGTTCAATCACTCTATTTTCCATTGCGCCACCATTATAGAGTGTTCGGGAAATTTCTCCAGTAAAAACGTCCGCCCGTCGATCCCCGTGGCAGAGCCACTGGGCATTCGCGGACGGCATCAGGGCGTTTTTTCTGGAAGCGGAGACGGCTCCGCCGTCGCTACATATATGGCGCCATTCACCACCGCGGCAGAGGCCACTGGGCATTCTGGCGTCCGCCAGTAGTTGCCAAGGAACCCTCTGGCGCATAGGCTCAACTTTATGCGCGAGCGGAAGATCGTCCCGTGGTTGAAGGAGCACCCGCTCCTCCTTCTGGTTCTCCTTGTTGCCGTCCTTGATGCGGTATTTTTCGCCGCCGTCTTTCCGCGTGAACGGGAGGTGCTTACCGTTCGATTCCTTGATGTGGGTCAGGGTGATGCGGTCTTTATTGAGGCGCCCAACGGCAATCAACTGCTCTACGATGCCGGAGGGCCCTCGGGTGCGGTGCTTCGCGCCCTTGCGGAGGCGATGCCTTTTTGGGATCGCTCGATTGATGTTGTCGTTCTTTCTCATCCCGATCTAGACCACATCGGGGGATTTCCCGAGGTGTTCAAGCGCTATCGTATTGCACTTCTCCTCGAGCCGGGTGCAACTTCAGACAACGGCGCTTATGCGGCGACCATGGAAGCACTCCGCGCTGAAGGCTCCGCACACTTTCTTGCGCGCAAAGGAATGACGATCGATCTTGGCGGGGGTGTGTTCGCCGATGTGCTCTATCCCGACCGCGACATGAGCGACATGGAAACGAATTCGGCTTCTGTTATTCTGCGTATCCGTTACGGCGAAACAGCTTTCCTCCTCTCCGGCGACCTGCCGAAGGACCTTGAAGAATATGCGGTGGCGATCTACGGTAACAAACTTGAGGCCGAGGTGCTCAAACTCGGGCACCACGGCTCACGTACT
>MHLS01000038.1:0-4261 GCA_001819095.1 Candidatus Lloydbacteria bacterium RIFCSPLOWO2_02_FULL_54_12 | reverse complement strand
CTTGGGAATTCCTTCCGTGGCGACGTTTGCTGACGGTACGATCATATTTGAAAGCGACGGAACAAGAGTGGAGAAGGAGGGCGCCAGCCGATAGTTGACAAGTTGATAAATAACTGATAAAATTCACGCAGGAGCGCTTATCTTCCGCTTGCTCCGAGGTTGTTTCATTTTGAATGTTGTGCACATGTCCGGAAGGAGGACGTCATGAAGGTTCGCACATTGATATATGCAATACTCGCGGTAACCGTGGTGGCGACCGCACCAATTCACGTAAACGCACAGGAAGCAACTGAAGTATCCACGAAAGCCGAACTCGTCGATCTCGGACAGCTTTTACTCGGCTTTACCTACATGAGTTTGGGTGCGGGAAACGTCGATACTGCCGTTGCCGGTGCCACCGAGGCCGCGCACGTTGCGCGACTGGCCGGCGATACGGTACTTCTTAGTCGGGCCGAGAATCACCGGAAGGCCTACCGCGGCATCGGCCTCATGGTGACCGCCGAAGCGGCAAAGACGAGAGGGCATGCACTCGTCGCACCGGAGATCACGGAGCTCGGTTGTCGCCTGCTCTCCGAGGTGCTTCCCGGAGAAGAGTGGCTCGGGCCGATTGTGGAAAAGGTCAGAGAACTTTGCCGTGACGCGGCAACGGGAACTTCCGGAACTAACGGGGCTTTGCGTGCAGAGAAAGACAGCATGATGCTTGATGTTGCGGCAATCCTTCTTGCCAACGCCGCCGCCCTGCATGAGCGTAATCCGGCGGATGCGGTCGGAAATGCGACCGCCGCGCTTGACATCATGAACGCCGCCGGCGCACCGAGCGTCGCCGCGCGCACCGAGCACATCGTTCGTGCGTACGAGACGCTTTCGCTCATGAAGCTCGCGGAAACATTCATCGAAGAGAAAGTGTTTCCGTTGGCGTCGGGCAAGGTGCGTGGGCACGCTTGTGCGCTTTCCGGCGTGGCCGATCCGTCGGTCGCCTCGATTCTCGAAACGCTCCGCCGGCACTGCTTCATTTGAGGGTTCTTTCCCGCTCCGCCCGCTCCTTGGGCGGAGTTTTTTTAGAGGCTTTACAATCGAAAGGGCATTTGATTGGATGAGGCAAGGAACGTTCCCTGCACGAGGAGGAAAGATGCAAAGAGATATCATCATTCTCGAGCTGAAAGTGTACCAGAACTCGGAGAAGAAACCGGCGATGCGAAATCGCCTCGAGCACGCTTTTCTGCGTGGAGCTAATTCGAGAGTTCTCGAAAAGCATGGCCGCTGCGCGGAGTGTGCAGTGAGAAAGGTGCTTGCCACGATGTTTGCCATCCCCGCGCACCCGATTCTTTGTTTGGACGCGATGCTCCAACTTTGTCGTGATGATCCGTTCGAATTTACCGACTGGCAGGATTCGGATCTCATCTCCCGCATCAACATGGGAACGTATTTTTCTTCGGCAACGCCGAAAGACATCTACGTCGAGACACAGGACGGCGTTGTCTGAATCATATTGAGACCGCGCGGCACACAAGCCCCGCGGCCTTTTCAATCACAAGACGCAAGTGATTTTCCGCCCGCTGGACTAAGGCGGTATTTTGGGATAGAAGTGAAGGAGAATAGTTTTTGCTCCCGTTGAAATTTCACCGCCTCGCGATTACGAGGCGGTCTAGAGGAGGTCGTCATGAACGTTCCTCGTGTTGTGGCCGCGCTTTCGCTTTCCTTCCTTGCGATGTGTTGTGCAAATAGTGCCGTGGCGTTTGCGGCCGTCGATGTGCGCGAGATTGCCGCGCCCGCCAAAGAGGTTCTCCCGATCCCGCCGTACAACGAGTGGGCATGCGGCCGCACTGACGACAAGCCGCGCGGCGTCGCATCAAGAATCTGCCGTGTCATCTACGACACACCGACAGCGCCGGAGACTTACGACACCGTGCTCGAATACTCGCTGATAGAATCTACCGATCCGTCGCTCTTGATGTGGGTACGCGTGGCGAAGGACGCCGAGAGCATCCATGCACTTTTTTACTTGAGAGAGCGCGGAGAGTGGATACTTGTTGATGAAAGGACCTACACACGGAAGACATCGCCGCTCGGAAAGGACGTTCCGTTCTTCACACTGGATTCTCCGTTCGGTCTGGAGTATCAAAAGCTCCTCTGTCAGTTTTTTGAACCTCACTGCAAGGTTTGGGTCCCCACCTTTCAATTTCCCGCCAGATGAAAACCACCGAGAATGTTTCTCGGTGTTTTTTTTAATTCCGCACTTGCGGCGACGAGTGAATGACTACCCAATGGGTCGTAGCACAAATAGCCCCCGATCGTACGGGGGTGGGTGCTGTCGGCAAATGAGTTTCCGATCACCATGCGAAGTGGGCGAAGGCTTTGTTGGCTTCCGCCATCTTGTGGACATTCTCGCGTTTCTTGATCGCCTCGCCTTCGTTCTTCGATGCGGCGATGATCTCGTCGGCGAGTTTTTTCGCGGTGGGAGCGCCTTTCTTCGCGCGCGCGGCTTCGATGATCCAGCGGAGTGCGAGGAAGGAACGGCGATCGGGGCGCACTTCGCGAGGTACCTGATAGTTGGCACCGCCGACGCGTCGGGAGCGAATCTCCATGACGGGACCGGCGTTCCGTAGTGCGGCTTTGAGCGTTTCCATCGGGTCTTCCACCTTCAACTGCTTTTTTATCTCGTCCAAGGCGTCGTAGACCACGCGCTCCGCGACGGTCTTTTTGCCGCTCCACATGACGTAGTTCACGAGTTGTGACACATCAAGCGACTTATACTTGAGGTCGGGCTGTCGGATATTGCGATTTTTTACTCTGCGACGCATGGTTAAGTGATTATTTCTTTTCGGCGCGTTTTGCTCCGTACTGCGAGCGTCCCTGCTTCCTGTTCTCAACACCGGAGGCGTCGAGCCGTCCGCGGACGATGGTGTAGCGCAGTCCGAGGTCCTTCACGCGGCCGCCGCGCACGATGACCACCGAGTGTTCCTGTAATTTGTGTCCGATGCCCGGAATATACGCCGTTACTTCCATGCCGTTCGTGAGGCGTACGCGCGCGATCTTTCTGATGGCGGAGTTCGGCTTGCGCGGAGTCATCGTCGTCACTTTCGTGCACACGCCGCGTTTAAAGGGCGAGGAATAATAGATCGGCCGATTCTGTATAGAATTGAAGCCGCGCGCCATCGCCGCCGCTTTGGACTTGCGGGGTATCTGTTTGCGGCTTTTCTTGATCAACTGGTTGATGGTCGGCATGTTTTTTGGTCCTCCTCAAAACAAACAACAGTAAAGATACACGACGAGGTATGGGCTAGTCTAGTATACGGTCTCCCAAAATGCAAGTATTTCGGTTCCGAGGAAATATACACGCGCGGTTGTACAAGGTGGAACCTTAAGAATTGATGCTCAAGGTTCCACCTTGTACAACTGGGGTTCACATTGGAGCTCCGACGAGAAGGATGTAGAGGAGGTAGATGAACGGGAGAAAGAATTTCCACAGGAAGTACGCAAAAATAAGGATGAGGACGAGCGCGTAGCGTTGGAAGTATTCTTCAACATAGCGCAAGCGGAGCGGGAGCGCATTGAAGAGCACCTTTGAGCCGTCGAGGGGCGGGATCGGCACCAAGTTGAAGACCGTCAGTATCACATTGATAAGAACGATCATTTGCATGATGTTCGCCGCTTCCGGTGCGACCGCTCCTTCGCCGAAACGGAGCATCGCCGCGAAGATGACGGCGATCCCGAGATTGGTGAGCGGTCCCGCAAGTGCGACTTTTGCGTCCCCCCACTTCTGATCACGCAGATTGTAGGGGTTGTACGGTACGGGTTTTGCCCAGCCGAACACGATCCCGCCGGGGAGAATGGATGTGATGAAAGGAACCAAAAGCGAGCCGATCGGGTCGATGTGGCGGAGCGGGTTCAACGTCAGACGCCCCGCGAGTCGTGCGGTCGGGTCCCCGAGGTATTGCGCCATGTATCCGTGCGATACTTCATGCGCCACGACGGAAAACACAAGGACGAGTACGGAAAAGAGCATCTGGAACAATTGTGCGTCTTGCATAGTGCGTCACCACATGATAGCATGCGGTGCACGAAATCTAAAAGAAGACCATGGCCTCATCGAACGTCTGTAATTTGTGCAAAAAGGGAACTCGCGTCGCGGGTGGTTATTCGAACCGTGTCCGTGCGACCAAGTTCAATCCGACCGGCAATAAGCGCAAATATCCCAATCTCCAGTGGGTCGCACTGTCGAAGGCGATGGGGGGCGGACGCATCAAGATCTGCACGCGAT
>MHLS01000037.1:4535-22190 GCA_001819095.1 Candidatus Lloydbacteria bacterium RIFCSPLOWO2_02_FULL_54_12 | reverse complement strand
AGATGTCACGCACAATATTCGCACGATCTATACGGTACCGCTTTTGCTTGCGGAGCCCGTTGATTGCATCGTCGAAGGCGAAGTGTATATGAGGAAGTCCGTATTGCTTGAACTCAATAAGGAGCGGAAAAAGAGCAACGAGGAAGCTTTTGCTAATCCGCGCAATGTCGCTGCGGGATCCATACGTCAGCTCGACCCTGGTATCGCAGCCTCCCGCCGCCTCGACACGTTCATCTATGACATCGCGAGGTTCGCACAGCCGCCCGAGACGCAAGAAAAGGAACTCGAACGGCTGGGGGAGCTGGGCTTTGCGGTGAATAGTCATTACCGCCATGTGACGAGCGCGGAAGAGGTGATTGCATACTGGAAAGAGTGGCAGAAACGCGCCCCGAAGGAGGATTACCAGATTGACGGCGTTGTCATCAAGGTGAATGAGCGCCGCTTGCAGGAGATTTTGGGCTACACCGGCAAAGCGCCGCGGTTCGGCATTGCGTTCAAGTTTCCCGCAGAGCAGGTGACGACGGTCGTCCTTGATATCGTGCTTCAGGTCGGTCGGACGGGGGTGCTGACACCGGTCGCGCATTTGCGCCCCGTTTTGGTTTACGGCTCCATGGTCTCACGTGCAACCTTGCACAATGAAGATGAGATTAATCGGCTTGATGTAAGGATCGGCGACACGGTCGTCTTGCAGAAGGCGGGCGACGTTATCCCCGACATTGTTTCCGTGGTGAGTAAGATGCGCACGGGGAAAGAGAAGAAGTTCGTCTGGCCAAAGAAAGTTCCCGACTGCGGCGGAGACGGAGCGATCGAGCGTATCCCGGGGGCCGCCGCATGGCGTTGCGTCGTAAAGAACTCCTTTGCGCAGATGAAGAGAAAGTTCTACCACTTCGTCGGAAAACACGCCTTCGACATCGAAGGGATGGGGCCGAAGATCGTCGACGTTCTCTTGGAGAGGGGATTGGTGGGCGGTTTTGCCGACATCTTTACGCTCAAACGCGGCGACCTTCTTCTCGTTCCCCGCTTTGCCGAGCAATCGGTCGACAACCTGCTCTCCGCGATCGACAAGGCGAAAAAGGTCATCCTCGCGCGGTTCATCATCGGCCTTTCGATACCACAGGTGGGCGAGGAGACTGCACATGATCTCGCGGGGCATTTCAGAACGATTGATGCGCTCACGTCGGCAAGTGCCGACAACTGCATGGAGGTCTCGGGTGTCGGGCCGATCGTTGCGCGCTCGATCGAAAGCTGGTTTAAGGACGCCGAAAATAAGAAACTGGTCACGAGGCTTTTGCGTGTCGTCGACATTGCAAAGGTGGACGTGCCGAAAAAGTCAGCAGGTCCTTTCAGCGGAAAGACGTTCGTTCTCACGGGCACGCTGTCGACGATGAGTCGCGACGAAGCGAAAGCGAAGGTTCTCTCAAGGGGCGGCGCCGTTTCCGGTTCTGTTTCCAAGGGAACAGATTATGTGGTCACCGGAGAAAACCCCGGTTCAAAATTGAGTGATGCGCAAAAGTTCGGCGTAAAGGTCGTCGCCGAACAGGAATTTCTGAAAATGCTGAAATAGTGTTAGCATGAAGGCCATGTTGAGGAAGGAAGACATTGAACATTTGGGGACGCTGGCTCGGATCGGTCTCTCCGAACAAGAAAAAACGGAGCTCCTTGCCGGAGTCGAGGCGGTGCTCGGGTACGTGTCGAACGTTTCGGGGGTCGTCACCGACGCGGAAAGTGCGCCAGTTGCCGGTTCCCTCCGGAACGTCCTCCGCGAAGACGGCGAAGCGTATCCGGGGGGAGCGTGGAGCGAAGCGATACTTGCGAACGCACCACGCCGCGAAGACGATTTTTTCAAGGTAGGGCAAATTTTGTAACGGAGTACAAGGTGGAACCTTGAGGATTGATTCTTAAGGTTCCACCTTGTACGAACAAAAAACAATGACCATCGATCTCACTACAATCACGATCGCCGGCGCACGCGATGCCCTGCGCACAAAAAAATACTCTTCCGTCGAGTTGACGCGAGCCGTACTTCTGCGCGCGAAGGAGAAGAACGCGACGCTCAACGTCTATGCTGAATTTTTCGATGACGCCGTCGTTGCGGCGGAGAATGCCGATCGCATGATCGCGGAAGGGAAGGATACCGACCTTACCGGGATCCCCGTTGCGATCAAAGACAACATGCTGATGGAAGGTAAGATCAGTGCATCGGGTTCGAAGATACTCATGAACCATCGCGGAGTGTACGACGGTACGGCCGTTAAAAAACTGAAGGATGCCGGTGCGGTCATTCTTGGGCGCACGAATATGGACGAGTTCGCCATGGGGAGTTCCTCGGAAACATGCGCGTACGGACCGGTGAAGAACCCTCATGATGTGACGCGCGTTCCCGGCGGCTCTTCCGGCGGCTCCGCTGCGGCTGTTGCCTCCGTGGGGGCGCTCGGTGCCCTCGGTTCCGACACCGGCGGCTCGATCCGCCAGCCGGCGGCGCTTTGCGGCGTTGTGGGCCTCAAACCGACCTACGGTGCGGTTTCCCGTTACGGTTTGATGGCACTCGCTTCTTCACTCGACCAGATAGGGCCTTTTGCGAAAACTGTTGAAGACACGGAACTCCTCTTTCGTGCCATCACCGGCTTTGACCTCCTCGACAGCACATCGGTTCCCGAGAGTAAGCGGGGGAAACCCACACACAAAGAAAAGTTGACAATCGGCGTCCCCGAGTCTTTCATTGCGATGGACGGCATCGATCCCGATGTGCGAGAGAATTTTCGATCTATTGTTGCGCGTCTCAAAGATGAAGGTCATCATATACTTCCGGTCGAGCTCCCGACGCTGCCTTCCGCGCTCGCCGTGTACTATGTGCTTATGCCCGCCGAGGCGTCGGCGAATCTTGCGCGCTACGACGGCATACGCTACGGACTTTCCAAAGAGGCACAAAGGCTTATCGATGTATACACAATGTCGCGCGGAGAAGGTTTCGGCAAGGAAGTTCGGCGGCGCATCCTCCTCGGCACCTATGTGCTCTCGGCGGGGTATTACGATGCGTACTATAATAAGGCCGTGGCGGTGCGACGGCTCATCACCGAAGAGCTTCTGCGGGCGTTCAAGGGCGTTGACGTCATTGCAACGCCGACATCTCCTTCGCCCGCGTTTGCGTTGGGTGAAAAAACGGCCGACCCGCTCAAGATGTACCTCGAAGACATCTTCACTGTTCCGGGGAATATCGCCGGAGTTCCGGGTATCTCCGTTCCGTCCGGCACGGTCTTGCGGGGAAATACGGCGCTTCCCGTCGGTGTTCAATTCATGGCCGCACCGTTTGGTGAGGATACTCTCTTTGCGGTAGGCAGGGCGGTCGAGCGCATCCGTGAGTTTTCAAGGTGAGTTTAGGCACAAGGTGCAAGGCCGCCTAAGGTCTCTCCTTGGCTTTGAAAGGTGAGACCTTGGAGAAGTTGGCCGCCTTCCACACTTTGTACGAACGAAGAATTAGTTCGAAAGAGGTTTGCGAGAGTTGGAATAAAAATAAAAAGCTATGGCCGAAAAAAAACCAGAAAAAAAATTCGATAAAAAATTCGAAAAGAAGTTTGATAAAAAGTTTGATAAAAAACCCGAAGAGCCAAAGTCCGGAGGGGCGAACACCGACATCGTGATCGCCGCCATCATTGCCGTTGTCGGCTTTCCGCTTCTTGCACTCTTCTTCTCGACGGAATTTCGCTCGGAGATTGCCGCAAGCCTTGCGACCCCGCTTTTCTATATCAAAACGGTCGCAACGGTGATTGCAATGGTGGGGATCCTCGTCGCCATCTACTCGTTTCTCCGCACGCTTGAGATTGCGAGAGCGACAACGGCCAAACTCGGCCTCACGCTGTCATGGGAACACGAGAAGACCGAAAAGAACGAACAATGGGTGCGCGTGGAAAATTATATGCGTTCGGAGAATCCCTCGGACTGGAAGATCGCCATTCTCGAAGCGGATAACATCTTGGATGAGGTCGTCGAGCGGATGGGCTATCGCGGTGAGACGCTGGGGGAGCGCATGAAGATGATTGAGCCGAGCGACTTTCTTCACCTTGATGAGGCGTGGAGGGCGCACAAGATGCGCAATGAGATCGCACATAAAGGGGGTTCCGATTTTGTCCTTTCACGCACCGTGGCAGAACAAACGATCAATATCTACTATCGGATATTCAAGGAGTTGGGGTATCTGTGAGTTGGTTAACTGGCGAAACATCGCTCCGGCATTCGAGTCCCGACGCTCATGCCGAGCTACTATTAGCGCAAAACCCGTCAGCAAATGCCGACGGGTTTTGGCCATGCGCGGCCTAGTGGACGATGTGAGAACTAGCTTCTTTCGGTTGGATGATGTGATGATTGTTGTTCCACGTTGTGGTTGGGATTATATCGTTTTACGAGAGGCTTTAAGTTATTGAACTGTTGCGCCATCTCGACAACAATTCATAACTGTGTTAGTTTCTGCGTAGATGGAATGTTTCTTGTTGCAGAAAGGACATTGTCATGCGCAAATTACTCGCAAAGCTGTTTTCAGGTTCAGCAACGAAAGAGCGTGGCAAGGCGGCCAAGATTCAGCACGACCTAACTCAAGAAGAGGTCGATCAACTGGTGCGTAGAGACGCTCTGGCATCAGCGCACGCACCCGCCGCTACGGTTGAGCGGGGTATCGAACTTGGAGCCACGCACGGCGTACTGGAGGAGATTAGGTTGTCGACCCTCAACACGGGCAGGGTCGAGGCTTCAGAGAAAATAGCTTCGCTCATGGGAGAACCTCTCAGCAAAGACGACCTGGAGATTTTGCTTAAAGCGAACATCCGTGGTGACGGGACTTGGAGAAATGTTGAGTACTTACTCACAAAACTTGGCCGCTCACTCAGTGAGGAGGAGCTCGACAGGGTTGCCTCGGAACTCATTTTGGGTCGTGACCTCAGTGGCCACTTCGTATTGAAAAATCAATTTCCCGTTCCAGACTATCTGGGCGATGCCATGATTACCAAAGCGATTGCGGTCGACGACGCGCATCTTGCGCTTAACGTGGCAAGAAATGGAGCATCTCCCAAAATGCAAGTGGCGGCAGTCGAATTTGCGTTAGCCAAAGATTATCCGCTTTTTGACATGAACATGCCGGCACTCGAAGCTCTCCCAAACGAGTTGATTGAGCGTGTCCTTGCCGCTAGTGTGGAGAGTGGTCATTTTCCGACTGTGTACTGGCTGGCGTCTCATCTCGACAGAACGCTGACTCGCACCGAAGACGAGACCATGGTCGCCTTTCACATGGTCAGAGGCGATGTCTCGAGCGTGCTTTATTTGCTGAAGAGGGTGAAGCGCAAACTGTTGCAGAAAGAGTGGGATACTGTAACAGCAATTTTTGTTGAAAAAAGTCCCCTAGAAAACGTAGATAGGATCGCAGAGCTGGAAAAGCAGTCGGGGTTTGCATTCAGTAAGACGAGTCTCGAAGTGTTGATTCGTCGCTACGTTGATACGGGTCGCGTCGGTGACGCCCAAAAGCTTTCTGCCAGAAGGAAATAAGTAGCACAAAGCGCACCCCCCGTGCGCTTTTTTTGCACTAAAATCTATCGTCGAGTTCTACGCCCCGTACGTCGTGTAGAAAAAACCCCTATTGCTAGGGCATTTTTCCTTTGCGCGGTCGACGGGATCCTCCGCTTACAGCGGCAGTACACCTTGATGGTTTCGCAGACGAAACAACACCAAGGTCTTCGAGTCCCGCACTGAGGCACGCAGCGACCAATTTTTCTTAGCGGTACTCCGTTTTAGAAAAATGAAGTACTCTTGTGGTGGTGCCTCCTCCACCGCCACGTGAAGCGCGAAAACGACCGGCAAAAGCCGACCGTTTTTGACTTAGCGCGGTCGACGGGACTCGAACCCGCAACCTCTCACGTGCACGTTACCCACTATTTTCATAATGGCATGGACTATATCTTCACCAGGTCTTTTTGAGCATAACCAAAATCCAGTTTACGCATGCCCAAACTCTTAGGTGCTCCGGTATCTAGTCTCTACGGCGCCCACTTAAGTATGCTAAGCGGTTCCCACGGTATTCGCGTATCCGCCTCAGGCGGACTTAGCCTCCACCGTTATCCCAGAGAGTTTCAATCTACCTTTCGGATAGAAAGCTGCACATCTACAGGCGAGTGCTCTAACCAATTGAGCTACGACCGCACGCCATACAATGTCTCAACCGCCCTCTTAAAAAGACGATATTTTCTTTTAAGAAAATGGTTGCAAGTGCCATTATTATACATAAATTTGAATAATGCAAGGCTATCACGATGGCTGAACACAAGTTCATGGCCGCTAACTTTTTGCTGTTTCTTCTTTGCCATAATGAATCCGCCGTTCACGATTTTTCTTAACGCACCATGAAGGTCTAACAAAAACCCCCTGCTTCCTGACGTAAAACGCGAACTGAATACCCAGCGCATCCTTTTTCGATCTTTGACTTTGTGTTTTTTAAAATATACACACCCGTCGCCGTCAAAGTAGCCTCGCACAAAATCTCCAAGGTACTTCCCCGGTATTTTGGGCAACCTCATTTTCTTACTTTTTGCTTGAGTAAATCCAAACTTTCTGAGATCGCCGAACATTTCCTTACTCCCAATCTGGATCCTAAAGAGGGCACTATGTCCTTTTCTCCGCCCTTGTTTTGCGATCTTGTGGTTAGACGCGAGTGCCTTTTTTATGTTCACCAGAACTTCTCTGTCGGTAATATGGAATTCAATAAAGTGAGCCCCGCGACTATTTTTAAGCATAGAACCGTCTGCCGCAAAGAAACCGAGTACATAGGCCATGTCCGCTGTCCAGATCTTGAAAAACCCCTTATTTAACTCTCGACGAATTGGCACGTGATGATTATATCACATGACAGTACATATATATAACCACCTATATACCAATACTGCACGCGGTGGTTTTTGTAGGTTGATGCCGGTGAAAGGAATCGGACCTTTTTCTAGGGCTTATGAGTCCCTCGTTCTACCATTGAACTACACCGGCAATATTCAATTTTCAGCAATATTGTCGGGTAACGCCGTCTGTGTGTCGACTTCTGTCACTTCGACAATCTCACCTTGTTGCGGGAGCCGGAATCGAACCGACGCCTTCAGGTTATGAGCCTGACGAGGTACCGCTCCTCCATCCCGCTATGTTGTTATCAAACCGCACTGATATCATCGTCTTTCCTTCAAGCTCATGAGGCTATCCGGAAATCGAGGTACCGCTCCTCCACCCCGCTGCAACTTACTCGTATCGGGATTGTAGCTAAAATCGGGCTTTTTCGCAAGAGTAATAAGAATTGAAAAAAAATCCGCAATACTGTACGATTGCTCAATCGCGTTTTTGTGCCGATGTAGCTCAGCTGGTAGAGCAACTCCATGGTAAGGAGTAGGTCCCCGGTTCAATTCCGGGCATCGGCTCCCGTCGAATATTTTTATAGCCAAAATGCGATAAAGTCTTTAGAATAGAATTCGTACGCCACCTTAGCTCAGTTGGTAGAGCATCTCACTCGTAACGAGAAGGTCCCCAGTTCGATCCTGGGAGGTGGCTCCAAATGACTCACGCATCCGTACCCCGTGTCGGTCTTGGGGTAATGATATGGAAGGACGGAAAAGTGCTGCTCGGTAAGCGCAAGAGTGCTTTGGGTACGAACGAATATTCTTTTCCGGGCGGACATCTCGAGCCGGGGGAGTCTTTTGCCGCCGGAGCTTTGCGCGAGGTCGCCGAAGAGTGCGGGATCAATGTCAAAAATCTTCGCTTTCAGCTTCTTGCCAACATTCTCGACTACGCACCGAAGCACTATGTGCAGATTGGTTTCATGGCCGATTGGGACTCCGGAGAGCCTCGTGTCCTTGAACCGGAGAAATGCGAGGGATGGGACTGGTACCAACTCGAACGGTTTCCGGAACCCTTGTTCGCTCCGACGCGGACGATGGTCGAGAGTTACCGTTCGGGCGTCACATTTATGGATACCGAATGACCTGCGCACCATGAAAGGGAAACATGCACAATTTTGGGATAAGGAATACCGGAGCAAGGAGCACCTCGCGCTCTCCGACTCTCCGTCGGAAGACCTCGAGAAATTCTGCCGCTGGGCGGAGCGCAATTGCGGTCGGCGGTTCCTCAACCCGCTGGCGCGGGTGCTCGACCTTGGCTCCGGCAACGGTCGCAACCTCATCTTTCTCGCCCGTACCTACGGCATGCGCGGGGTGGGGTACGACATTTCGAGCGAGGCCACCGCGCAGGCGAGGCGCAACTCATCCGGACTCCCGATAGAATATGTCACCCGTTCGATCGAGGGCACAATCGATCTTCCCGATCTATCCGTCGACATCGTGCTTGATATGATGAGTTCCCACATCCTTGATGCAAGCGGACGGGAGGCTCTGCGGGGTGAGGTCCTTCGCGTGCTTAAGCCGGAGGGCTGGCTTTTTTTCAAGACCTTTCTCGCCGACCGTGACCTCCATGCCAAACGACTGCTTAAGGAACATCCCTCCGGCGAGGAGGGGTCGTACATTCATCCGAAACTCGGCGTTCGCGAGCATGTCTATACGGAAGATGAGTTACGCAATTTTTTCGACGGTCATTTTGAGATACAAAAGGTCGAGCGTTCTCATAAACACATGAGCCGCGGGCATGCATTCAAGCGCCGCACCGTTACGGCGTATCTCCAAAAGCCGTTTTAGACCAAGATACAAGGTGGAAGACGGCTCAAGCGACCAATTTTTCTTAGCGGTAATCCGTTTAGAAAAATGGAAGCACTCGTGGTGGTGGTCTCTCCTTAAGAATTTGAATTCAAGGTGAGACCTTGAAGTGGTGGGCCGTCTTCCACCTTGTACTTTTTCACGTATCGTGGGCGCTTTTTGACATGGAGGAGATATTCTTGCAAAAAGCAAAAAAGACCGTAGGATGCGAGACAGAGTGTTGTTTGACGATAACGTTCATCAAAAAGGGGTGAGACGCCATGGATCAAGGCGAAAAGGCGAAGCCCTCGTTGAGGGAATCGGCTGGGAAGGTGTGGAGTGTGCTGCGTTGGGTTCTCTTCGTCCCCGTATTCAAGTGGATATGGCGGCTCTTTTGGGGATCTTTCAAGGTGATCGTGTTCACGGTGTTCATTTGCGCGGCTCTCTCGGGCATCGGCCTCTGGGGGATCTACGACTACGACAAACGCACCGATTGGCTTACGAGTGCACTCGATCTTCCCAAGGTGACCGAATTGCGCATCGACGATGTGCATGAACAAAGCGATGTGACCGCGGAGGACGGAAGGCGTATCGCCTGTTTCTCGTCTCCCGAGCACCGCATCAAGATCTCCGCGCCGGAAGACATTCCGGAGATCTTCGAACATGCAATCATCGCGCAGGAAGATCAGCGGTTCTACGAGCACAACGGCGTTGATGTTGCCGGGATTGTTCGTGCGCAGATCTCGAACATGCTTTCGCTCCGCGTTGTCTCCGGTGCATCGACCTTGGAGATGCAGATCGCAAAGAATTGGCTCCTCAAAGACACGACGAAGAGTTATTCGCGCAAGATCAAAGAGGCCATTCTCGCGCTCAAAATGGACCGCGAATTCTCGAAACGGGAGATCCTGCTCATGTACGTCAATATGCCGTATCTTGAGCGCGGCCAGTACGGCATCGAAGCCGGAAGCCGTTCATACTTCGGTAAGCCCGCAAAAGACCTCAAGGTCGAGGAAGTGGCCTTTATCGTGAGCTTGATCAGCAAACCTCGGTTGGGCCGTGAGCGGGGGATTGATCCGGCGACGAATGAGCGGAGCGACGGCCTTTCGCGTGAATCGGTGAAAAGGGCGAGGCACGTCTTGAATCGCATGGACGACCTCGGTTACTTCGACAGGAGGGGCGGTGAGGTGGAGTACGAACGGGCTCAAGCGGCCATTTCACGCCTCAAATTTCTTGCCGCAGTGTCCGGTTGTTCCGCCGAAGTGGTGGGACCTTATTACACCGAGGAGATCCGCCGGCGCCACAAGGACAAGCTCGCGCTCAATACGGGCGGTCTGCAGATATTCCTTCCCGTTGATCCGGAGTTGTCGAAGGTCGCCGAGGAAGCGCTTCGGGAGGGTCTTACCACCTACCGTTCGCGCCATACGCTTACCGACGAGAGAATCGCGGAACTTGCCGGAAAGGCGGGCGTTTCACCCGAGGAGTGGAAGAAGACGCAGGAAGCGGATCGCGAGAGCATTCGCGGACTTGCGTTCGGCGTCGACTTTGCGGGACGCGTGCGCTTCATGATCGGCGGCGAGGACTTTGCGAAGAGCAAGTGGAACGTCGCCACGCAGGGTTTCCGTCAGCCGGGTTCGACCTTCAAGGCCTTCACGTACGCCGCGTTGAACGAAACGCTTCTTGAGGAACTCATTGCCTCCGGCGTTTCGGAAGACGATCTGCTGAAGGAGCTTGACAAACGCTGTGTCGTCGTTGACGGCCCTGTCGCGGTCTCTCGAGGCCGCGGTCGTGCGCCGAAGTGGATCCAGAACTTTCGGACCAACAGTCAGCCGATGTATCGCGGGCAGATTTCCTGTCGTACCGCGATTGCCGAATCGCGTAATACTGCGGCGGTTCGTGCGGGTCAGCGTGCCGGAGTGAGGCACATGGTCGAGGTTGCAGGGCGTCTGGGTTTGGGGACCGGTGATCGGAAGTACGAGATCCAACCCTATCCGACGACGGCGATCGGCGCATCGGATGTCGCACCCATCGACATGAGCGCGTACCTTTCCTTCGTGAACGGGGGATACAAGATCCCGCGCATTTGGGAATACGACATCTGCAAGAAAGACAAACAGAAGGTCTTGCGCTCCGTTCTCGCGAACGAATCGCCCGACCCGCTCGATCCTTCGGTCGTTACTCCGCGGGAGTGCACCACGAGCGGCGTGCTTCCCGCATCGTACGAACGCGTGCTCCATCCCGTAGTTGCCGAGCATATGAAGCGGTTGCTTCAGGCGCCCGTTGACGAATCTACGGGAACGGCACATTCGCTTCGCACGGGTGTCGTGATCGGAGCCGATCCGCTCAAATGGGACCCGAAAGCCCCGCGGATCAAGTTTCCTTTTGAGGAAGCGGGTGAGATCGCGGCCAAGACCGGTACGGCGACCAACGATAACGGCGACACGTCGGACGTTTGGTTCATCGTGCTCATTCCGGGCGTACAGGGTAAACCTGAAACAGGGATGGTCATGGTGTTCTGGATGGGCAAAACGACGAAGTCGTCGCTCGGCCCTCGGGAAACCGGCGGACGAAATCTTGTTCCTGTTGCGGCGAAGATCATGAGGTTCCTCAAGGAGAAGCGCGGTCTGCTTCAGCCGGGGAACAAGTTCGAGCCGATCATACCGCTTAGCGACATTCCGACCGTACGCACGCCGGAAGGTATTCCCGGTGCGAGTCCCTCCGAAGAAAGCGAAGTAATCGATCCGTCGAATCCTTTTGTCGATCCGGAGAAGCTCAAGTTGCTCCCCCCACTCGATCTGTCGCCCACGCCGCCCTCCAAGATCTTCAAGGAGGATGGACCGGACGTTCCGGATTGATGAACGAAGTTACGAGCCCTGTAGCACCCCTCTGTTGGGGAGCTACAGGGTTTTTTTGTGAAGAGAGATACAAGTTTAAAAATACAAGGTCGAACCTTGGGGATTGACTCCTAAGGTTCGACCTTGTATTTTTCTCCTCAATAATTCTGTGTGTGCAGTGCTTGCCCTGTATCAAGCCGCCTTCGGCGGGTTTGGTACAGGGTTGCTTTTTTCGTCCCGCCCGATAGTCTTATGAGGAGATGTCTGTTATTTGAATCGGGGCGCTTTCGTGAAACAATTCCTCTTGCGCTGTTTCTCCATTGTCATACCGCTTTGCGCGCTCTTTGCCGCTTCCGCGTTCGGCGCCGACGAAGCGCCTCCGGCTCCCCGTATCTCGCCGGAGATCTCGTACGCGCGCGTCCTTCTTGCCGACACGCTTTGCAAAGGTGAGACGCTCGAGCCGACGACGAAAAAAGAAAAGGGCAAAACGGTGATCGCCGAGCGCCCCGTCATCCTTTGTGCGTACAAAGAAAGCGACAAATCGTGGCATGTGGTGAAACTCTTGGTGCAGTATCCGCTGCCCGATTGTTTCCGGAAGACGCGTCTCGTTGACCGTCACGACCAATGCGGAGCATTTCCTTTCCGGACACTGACACCCGAATACGGCGTCGAGCATGTCTCCGGTCTCGGTATACCGCGTCTGGTATTCTCCGCCTCTCATCAGGGCGAGCCCTTGAAGATCTACCGCTATCGGCACATTTGGTTCGCAGACCACATGACACCCGTTTCGCCCGCCGCGGAGATGCTGGCGAAGGCTGTCTGGATTGAGCATACGCCGTATGCGAAAGAGTTCCATGACGACGAACACGTCCGTGCAGGAGCGCAGTTCCTCTACGGCAAGATCGTTGCCGCGCAGAACGAATTGCGCACTGCCGGTCTTGTCTCCCGCACCTATCCGCCGCTCCTCGTTGCGGATGTGGTCTCGTGGAAACATCTCATGAATCTCGGACTGATCGAGCAGATGGACCACGACTCGTTCAACGGCTTCGGCGTTTGCCTGTCTCCGGATGAGCGCGGGATCCCTGAAGATGAGATCGGTCGCCGGATACTCTGCAAAGAAGAGTCGGCGCGTAAGACGACCGAAGCGATCTTGGTTGAGTATGCGCTCAATCGTGAGCAATCCTTCCGGTACAGCATTTCTTCCGCTCGTGCCGTCGGGCCTTATCAGTTCACCGATCGGGGCGGGAACGGCACCTACGCCATGGTCGTGCGTGAATGCAAGGCGGCGCAGCTTATTCCGTCGTTCATGGACGGCGCAACGGATCTCGGGAACGTGATCAAGGCGGCGGCATGCCTTCTCGATCTTGAACTTGCCGGACTTCCGCCGGCCGTGCAGTTGCTCTACGCGACGAATCCGAGGATCGGCGGGATCTATCCCGTTGCGGCGTACAACGAAGGCGGCGGAGGTGCACGCGAACTGTATCGCCGCATTCAGGCGAGCAAGATCGACCTCGCGGTGTTCTCGGACGAAGCGTTCGAACTCCCTCGCAAGGTCTTTGACCGCTCGCGGGAGTGCGTCGGTTGCCGCAAGGGTGGGAGTCAGCGCGCCCGCACGATCTTCAACGAAGAGACGTACATGTACATCAAAAAGTATCTGTACGTTTGGAAGTTCGTCGACGAACTCGCCCTCGACGGCACTCCTGTTTCTCGACGACAAACCCCCTCAAGGCCATGACCTTGAGGGGTGTTTTTTGTATCTGCGGGGGACCCCACCCGTCCCATGAGGACCCGTGCTATAATCGCAAAATGTCAGCGGAAGAAGCAGACAACAGCGCGCGTATCAAAGAAATAGAAGACGCCATGCAGCGTCCTGATTTTTGGGCCGACAAAGATCGTGCGCAGAAAATGGTGAAAGAGTTGAACGACCTCAAGGCCGTCGCCTCGGGCGGCGGGAAATACGATAAGGCGAATGCGGTCGTCACCATCTTTTCGGGCGCCGGCGGCGACGACTCCGAAGATTTCACCGCAATGCTCCTCAAGATGTATCGCAAATATTGTGAACGGCGCGGATGGGGATTGGAGCTCATCCACGAACATGAGAACGACCACGGCGGTTACCGCAATGTCGCCTTTGAAGTGCTTGGGAAGGGCTCATACGTGGAACTCCGGGGCGAGTCCGGTGTTCATCGTTTGGTACGTATCTCCCCCTTCAATGCGAACGCAAAACGGCATACCTCCTTCTCAATGGTCGAAGTCATTCCAAAATTTAAAAAAGCTGATCTCACGCCACTCCCTGAAGGTGAGATACGGCTCGAATTCGCGCGATCGGGTGGTGCCGGCGGACAGAACGTGAACAAGCGCGAGACGGCGGTGCGTGCGATCCATGTTCCGACGAATCTTTCAGTCCATGCCTCGACCGAGCGCTCACAGCTGCAGAATCGCGAACGCGCGCTCGAACTCCTCGCCGCGAAAGTCCAGCATTTGCGGGATTCGCTCACCGATGCGGAAAAAGAAAAGATGTACGTGTCGAAAACGACGCAGGTCGAGTGGGGGAGCCAGATCCGTTCCTATGTTCTTCATCCGTACAAAATGGTCAAAGACCACCGCACCGGCGTTGAGACCGCAAAAGTGGATGCGGTCCTTGACGACGGCGAATTGGATGAATTCATCGAAGCAGAGCGAGGGCTTTGACGAGCGAAGTCCCAGAGTGATCTCGCCTGTGGGGGTCACTGTGGGGCGGAGCGAAAACTTTAGGCAAGCGGAGTCCCGCAGTCAGTCTGCTGATACTGCTGGGGCGAAAAAGAAGCCGTAAGACATCGCACGGTGTTAAAAACACGCCGGTTGTGGCGTGTTGAAATGCTGTATCAAGCGGCGATGAAGCATATGAGCCAAACGATACCCGCGATGGGGATGGCGAAAATGAGGAACGCAGGATGGATGGGCGAGAGTGCCATTCTCAATAGTCCGTCACGCCAGAAACTGAAAGGCGAGACGAACGCCTCTTTTGCAATGCGTTCATGGTTCTTCGGATCGTCGCAGAACTCCGTTGTCACGACCCCAAGCGTTCGATGTTCCAACTGACCGCTCTTGGACGCCAATGTTCTGATATCGGCGACACGGTAGCGTTGCAGACGTTTCTTGTTACAGAAACAATGAACACCGCAGTAGTCGTGAAAGAGAAGTTTCAGCGCGTCCCGGAAATAGACCAGATGGAACTTCAGAAAACCCATTTCCGTCGAAGCGTCGGTGTTGAGCCGAAAGTTCAGGTCGACCGAATTTGCGTAGGCAAGAAAGAACGCAATCGGCATGACGAGAACCCAAAGAAGAACCCAGTCCATGTTGTTCCTTTCAAGTTTGAAGAATGCTGAAGTTAGTCTACGCACGCTTCCTTTACTGTCAAATGAGCTCGCGTAGAGCGTGTTTTTTCACTGGCAACTAGTGACGGGAAATTGTATACTAATGCATGCCCATGATCTATTTTGACGATGTTGCGAAGGTCTACGATCATCATGCCGTTCTCGACGGCGTGACGCTTTCCATCGAGGACGGCGAGTTTGTCTCGATCGTCGGGAAATCCGGTGCGGGAAAGACGACGCTCTTGCGCCTCCTTTTGGCCGAAGAGCGGCCGACATCCGGTTCGGTCTTCTTCGAATCGACCAATGTGCATCGTATCAAACAGGCCCACATTCCGGAGTACCGGAGAAGGCTTGGAACGGTCTTTCAGGACTTCCGCCTCCTCCCCAACAAGACCGCCTACGAGAACATCGCCTTTGCGATGGAGGCGGCGGGGCGCGCCGACGACGAGATACGCTCCGATGTCCCACAGGTCTTGGATTTGGTCGACCTTGCCTCGAAAGCGCTCCATTTTCCGCACGAACTTTCCGGCGGCGAGAAACAGCGGGTGGCCATCGCGCGCGCCATCATTTCCCAGCCGGATGTGCTCATTGCCGACGAGCCGACGGGAAATCTCGATCCCACGAACACGTATGACATCATCCAGATACTGAAGAAGATTCACGACATGGGGACGACGGTCATCCTGACGACGCACAACAAAGGCATCATCGATTCACTCAAGCGACGGGTGGTGACGATGGAGGACGGTAAGATCATCCGCGACGACAAGCAGGGTAAATATATTTTGTAACAGGGAATACAAGGTCCGACCTTGAGGGAACAATTCTTAAGGTCGGACCTTGTATTCAACGACCAACATGGAAAAACTTTCGCTAGAACAACTGGAGGGAGAGAGGCCCGTGAAAAAGGAGAAGGGTGTCGACCTCGGGCGACGCGGTGTGCTCGAAAAGTTGTTCGGTCTTGGTGTTGCCGCACTTACCTTGGGTCATCCCGCAAAGGAACTTGTCGAGGAGACGATAATGAAAGAAGGAACGGAGCAAGAGCTTTTCGCATATCTTGAAAGGCTGAAAAATGATTTCGGGGTGGAGGTGGATTTTTCGGAAACTTCCGGAAACAGTAAGGAAGCGTCTGCGCGCGAACTCTCGCTTGCGGAGAAGAAAGACTTGGCGGAGAACGTCTATCAGGCGCTTTCCTTATATCCGAAAGAATATATCGAGCAGATCGGTCTTCGAAAGATCCGCGGGGTGAAGTGGATGGATGTGCCGCGGTTGGACTGGTACAAGAAATATTTGAGCAATCTCAAGGGATATGTCGACAGGGAACACAAAGATACGCTTCACCTCAATAAAGAGTCGGTGAATTCCGCGCTGGGCGAGACGTTTGGCTGGGCAAATAACGAGCGAATGCGTTACGCAACGCATCACGAACTCTACCACGTTGCGGACGAGCATATCGGCGATGAAGCGTTCGATGCACAATGGGTTGCAGACGGGAAGGAGCGGGGTGCGACGCCACCCGACCTCGGAAAATATTTCGGGATGCGCGGCGAGGGCTACGCGACAAAGTACGGTTCGACGTCACCGCACGAGGATCGCGCCGAGATCGCGGCGATGCTTTTGACGAGACACGGGCGGATGATGCGCCTCGCCGGCAAGGAAGCGGCAATTGAGGACAAGATCACTAAGATCAAAGAAGAATTCAAAACGCGTTCGAGTGGGTTGATCGACGGGTTCTATTGGGAACTTTTGCAGCGGGGCGATGCCGGTGCGATACAAGAATATTTTGCGACAAGAAGAGCGCTTCGCTCGGCGAAGTGATGCGTTGCCTTGATACACGAACGCACGAGAATGAACCAGGGGCTCAAGCAACATACAAGGTCGGACCTTGAGCATCAATTCTTAAGGTCCGACCTTGTATGTTGCATGGTGTCGAAAACTTTATAACATGAGAGTCAACCTCGAATTGAAGCATCGTTGCTTTGACTTTCGTCCCGTGAGGTCAGAACTCCGGAAGATCGGCGCGAAGAAGGTGGTGACGAAAAAGCAAAAAGACTTCTTTTTCAACTTGCCGAAAAAAAGAGGGGGCCTCAAGGGGAGGTTGAAGCTTCGTATCGAAAAGGGCGAACAGATGCTCATTTTTTATCTGCGTCCCGACTTTGCGAAGCATTCCGCCACGGCGTCACGGTTGCTCCTTTATCCTGTTCACGATGCACGCCTTTTGCCGTTCCTCGAAGCGGCGCTTGGTGTGAGCGCCGTGGTCGAAAAGAACCGAGAACTCTGGCGGCTTGGAGATACCGTTTTTCATCTCGATCGCGTGAAGGGGATCGGAAATATCTTTGAGATTGAATTGCGCAAGTCGGGTTCCGTTGCGGAGAGAGACCGGAAGCTTTTTGCCGAATATCAAAGACGTTTCACACCCCTCCTCGGGGGTGTCATCAAGGTCTCGAACGGCGACCTCAACTCCCGAAGACGCTCGGATACGATGAGGTCACGTGTGAAAACACGCGGGTCGCTCGGACACAAAGAAAAGCCCCGGAACAGGGCTTTGACGATCAGAGGATCGAGGATTAGATCTTTGGAGCGGCGTCGACGAGTCTTTTGACCTCGACTGAGAATTCTTTTTCGAATGAACGCGGCGTGACGCCGTCAGCGACCATTTTCTCCGCGGCGCTCTTGTAGTCGGCGATGGAAAAACGAACTCCTTCCGCCAGTATCAAATGAAATGTACCACGGTGATCGATCGACACCATTCGTGCGTGGTCTCCTTTAGCG